>CAYMSC010000451.1:0-5264 GCA_964392805.1 uncultured Saprospiraceae bacterium | reverse complement strand
CAGCGTCCCTCAGCGTCAAAATAAAAACTTCGTCCAAGACTTATTTAATAGCATGCATCGATTACTGTTTAGCCATATAAGCCGCCGCCCGTTCTTGAGCATTTTCTCGCACATTCATGTAGTAAAAATTAAAATCTGCGATATGGTAATTAGGGTCTTTTAATAAAAAGCTACCAAAAAATTTAGGTTTGTCTGCCCATAGAATACCAGATTCAGGGACAACTTTAGCACTACATAATTCATCGTAGACCTTATTCATTTTTCTTAAAATAGCTCCTTTATTTTGATTTTTTCCAACAGCCGTAGCATCCGTTGTCCAAGTCAATGGATTCGTTACCGCTACTTTATCAGAAGTAAATTGTTTAGGGGTAAAGCCACTTTCAAAAGTACGCCACGAAGTAAAGCAGCCCGTTTCAGCAGGCGATTGACAAACAGGAATATGCTCAAATTCATTTTTTAAAACAGGAATGCCGACTAAATAGCCCGCAACAAACTGCTTTTGTAGTTCCGTTCCATCAAAAAATTCTTTGACCAAACGTTTGCTATGCGTCGTACCTTGACT
Organism: uncultured Saprospiraceae bacterium; assembly: GCA_964392805.1. Taxonomy (GTDB): domain Bacteria; phylum Bacteroidota; class Bacteroidia; order Chitinophagales; family Saprospiraceae; genus JAFMDF01. The sequence continues at coordinate 4,702 of CAYMSC010000451.1, read as the reverse complement.
GTGAGAAGCAATGATAATTGGTCGACCATTATTATAATTATCCAGATAATACTGGAAAGCATTTTTGAGGTCTAAATACGCTAAATCAAAAACCCTTTTAGCCATTGCTTGGTCTTGTGCAAAATATGCATTGATATGCGCTTGACGATAGCGAGGTGCGTATACTTTTCCTACGCCATTAAAAATACTGGCTTGAAAACGAATCGTACTTTCGTCTACTCTTTTATTTAGTGCAGGGTCATTAACGGGACCATTCCATTGGTCGTCTCCTTCTTCGCCAGTATAAATAGTTGGATGTAGAAAAAAGACATCTACTTTCGCATTTGCTTGTTCATCTTTGACCCCTTTAGGTGTCTTATCCGCTTCATCTATTTTGTTAGGCAATGCAGCCCAATAGAAAGATTTAGAATAGTCTGGCGCTGATGCAGCCTTAGATTCGTTGAAATCCTCTGTAGGAAGGATGCGAACAGATTTACAATTCGTGAGCAGTAAACTGCCTAAGAGTAAATAAAATAGATATTTCATAGACCTTTATTTTTTGTGAATTAGTTCTTTTTCTTGAAACTTTAAATTAAAGTGCTTTTGGTCCAAAAAAGTTTAAAAACGCTTACCAAAAGTAAAACCTAATAGGACAATCGCTCCTTCACCAACAGGTGCGCCTTCAGTGTTAATGTTTATTTCTGCACCAAAAGCAATAGAAGGAACAAAAATCCAACCTTTATTAAGATTTAGGACATAACCAGCTTCGGCAGTAGGTTGTAGAACCGTGACTTCTGTGTCGCCACTTATTTCGGTAGGCAAATCAATATCATCCCTCCATGCTACGTCATTGAACCAAAGGTCCGTTCTCGCTCCTAAGAAAAAGCCGTTGCGATTTTCCTTAAAGTATCTTCGATAGCCCAAAGAGAAACCGAAACCACCACCTCTTTCATCTTCGTGAACCCCAAGGTCTCTATGTCGAACAATATTATAGCCAATTCTTGCAAGCACACCATTTTTACTACCGACGCCCCATTCCAAGTGAATACCGGGAATAACGCCCGTAGGGTAAGCTTGTACTTCCAAACCAACATCAAAGGATGATGGACTATTTGAATTAGCATCATTGGAACGGGCATTTTGCCCAAAAGAAGCAGTTGTAAAAAGGAAAGAAAATAATAAAATAGAAAGCTGTAATCGAGACATGAATAACTTATTTTTTTAGTAAAGTCTCGAAATTAAGCATAATATTAATTATAGAATAGGCAGAAGTGTTTTAAGTAGATTGAAGGCTGGATAAAAAGGTGAAAAAAATATAGAATGTCGTCAAAAATGAATTAAAAAGGGGTATTCTTACTTTATTTTTCTTTCCAGACGATTTCGCCAAATCGGTCTATATAGGCCCATTTGTCACCTAGAGCGACCCAAGCCAAGCCACTTTTGAAAGGTAAAACGTCTTCAAAGCGAGCGGGAATAGCAAATTTTCCATCCGTATCAATAAATCCCCATTCTTCTTTGACTTTTACTTGTGCCAAACCATCTGAAAATACGCCCGCATCTTCAAACTTAGGAAGAATAAGCAATTTGCCTCTTTTGTCGATATAACCAAACTTTTCGTTGATTTCTACTAGCGCCATTTGTTCCCCAAAATCACCAGCAAAATCATACATTGTATTAACGATTATTTTACCTTGATTATTGATGAATCCATATTGTTCATCTTTGGAAGCTAATGCCATCCCATCAAAAAAATCGCCTTCGGAAAAACCTTCGATAATATCAAATTGTGGTTTTAAAAGTATGGTTCCTTCTGTATTGATAATGCCCCATTTATCGGCTGACCGAATAACAGCAATGTCTCCTTGAAAAGAATTGGCTGATTCAAATTGTGGCTCAATAATTATTTCACCTTTCCGATTGATAAAGCCATATAGACCATCAATGGAAATCGCCGCTAAATCAGTTTTAAATTCACTAGCATTATCAAAAGTAGGTGGAATTATAAATTCCCCACTTTTATTAATATATCCATACTTTCCATCAATACTAGCCGGGGCTAAGCCCTGATTAAAATCACCTGCATCATCGAATTGTATGTCTATCACAATACTACCTCTGCGGTCAATAAAACCCCAGCGTTTGACCAATTGGACTTTTGCCAAACCATCTTCAAAATAGCCAACATGATTGAATAAATGCTTCATCAATAGTCGTCCCATACAGTCTAATGGAACCAATTTATCATTGAAGCGAACTCTGGAAAAGTTGTTATAAAATGCCTCTGCATCATAGTATTGAGGCTCAATGACTACAGTACCTTCTGCATTGATGAATCCGTATTTTCCTGCTTCTCGAATCTTAAAAAGCGGATTTTTCATAAAATCTTTAATGTTGACGCAAAAAACAATTTCTGCACTTAGTTTTATAATTGATTATTTTTCTAATAGGCTTTCAACCCATTAAAAAAGAATCATTAAAAAAAAGCAGAATTTTTTTTCGTTTTTTAGTGTAATTTTTCTCAAGATATCTCATAATTTCCGAAAGATAGGGAAATTTTGATGATTGATGAATTGTTTGAATGGTAAATTCATTATTTGTAAATAATACATGGAAAATTGACAAGTAAAAATCCCAATATTTAGCAAAACGGGAGGAACACCATTATTAGGTCTTATAGAAAAACTTATGCCACTTTTAAACATATAACTATTTAGTGTTACCTAAAAAGCCTAATCTTTCAATAACTTATTACTTCATTGTCTCAATCTGTCGGAGGTGATGCTCAATATGATAAATGTAATCTTTCATAAAATAGCCTAAAGAAGTCGGCTGGTCAGCGGGAACTGTCACCATAGCTATTTGGTGTAAATTATGTTCGTAAACAGCTCGATTAAGTTTTTCTTCGGACGTGTTTTCCATTAGTTGGCAAATATGCAAATTATAGGTTTTCCAAAGGTCTAAAATCAATTGCCAATCAGCCGTTTGATAATTTTGAGCCGTCACCCACTCTGCTTGTGCATAGCCCGAAAAAATCATATTATCTTGCCATTGTGCTTTTGTAAAACGACGGTGATTATTATTGGCAGAATCAATTAAATGCCCCATTATTTCTATCCTAGACCATTTATCTGGACTAGGTTTTTGCATCGCTTTTTCGGCAGAAACTTGGGTTAGCTGAGCGTGGGTATCGAGGATGAGTTGGCGAAATTTTGTGGTAAAGTTCATAATTTTAAGCTTATTAGCGCTTGTTAGGAATTTGTTTTTGGAGGTAAAAAAGACGCTTTTTCACCCCAAAAGATAAATGCCCCACAAGCTCTTAATTATCATTTTTTTTCCAGAACAAGCAAAAAGGGCAAGATAGTTTCTTAAATTTAAATTTCTTTAAAAAAAACGAAAATAAAAATGACCTTTCCTAAATTATGTTTTCTAGCTATAAGCACTATTTTATTAATAACGACTGCATCTTTCGCTCAAGAAAGTAAAGATATTACAGCCGTCAAAGCACTCCTTTTTCGCCAGCAAGCAGATTGGAACAAAGGAGCTATTGATGATTTTATGAATGGCTATTGGGAATCGGATAAGCTAAAATTTGTGGGCGCATCAGGAGTGACTTATGGTTATAAAGCGACCTTAAAAAATTACCACAAACGATATCCAAATCGAGAAACGATGGGACAGCTAACTTTTGGGGTAAAGAGTGTTGAAAAATTGAGTAAAAAAGTAATTATGTTAGTAGGCACTTGGGATTTAGATCGCAAAAGCGGACCTATCGGCGGCTATTTTACCTTGATGTTTAAAAAGATAAACCGAAAATGGGTAATTATTGCAGATCATACGAGTTCAAGAACGTAAAGTTATTATATGACTGGTTCACGGTTCACGGCTGCCGGTCAAACCAGAATGAATTTAAAGTCAATAAATTTTAATTGACCCATTTTCAAAAATTTGCAGCATAAGATTGATAGCTCATTATATCACTAATCCGTGTGGAACAAGGCTAAGCAGTCATCCTTTTCCGTAAAGCCTTCAACACAGAAATCCAGAAAGGAATAGTCGTACAAAACAAAAGAATAACCATCATCAAGCTAAAATTCTCTTTTGCCCAAGGAATATTACCTAAAAAATAACCACCAAAAACAAATAAGGCAACCCAAAAGATACCACCAGAAACATTATATAGCGTATAAGTTCTAGCATCCATTTTAGTCACGCCTGCCACAAAAGGAACGTAAGTTCTTACGATTGGAAAAAAGCGGCTAATAACAATGGCTTTTCCGCCATGTTCTTGGTAAAAATCATTCGCTTGATTGAGGTATCTATGAAAAAGTTGATTCTTTATTTTTAGAAAATATTGAGAAGCGTAGCGGCCGATAAAATAATTAGAAGTATTCCCTAAAATAGCAGCGGCTGTCAATACACCAGCCAGTATCAATACATTTAAGGCACCCGTTGCTGCCATAATACCAGCCGCAAAAAGCAAAGCATCCCCCGGTAAGAATGGAAAAAAAACAAGTCCAGTTTCGCAAAAAATGATAGCAAATAAAATGATGTAGGTATAGGTACCATAGTTGCTCACCAAGTCTAATAATTTCTCATCGGTATGTAGAATGAGGTCAAGAAATTCATTCATCGGCTAATTTCAGTTTCAGTCAGTTAAATGATTATAAAAATTAAGTAACGACGAAATAATAAGTTGGTCATCTGGACGAGCTTATTTTGGTTC
>CAYMSC010000450.1:0-5268 GCA_964392805.1 uncultured Saprospiraceae bacterium | reverse complement strand
TTGCAAGTCACCACAATTTCCATTCTCATCCTCATTCTCATTTCCTCCCGACTCTAGTGGTAAAACGGTTACTGTTTGGGTAGGTGTCTGGCAAATTAATTGCCAACTTGCTGTATAAAATTGAATATTTACTTGATAGTTTCCCACTGCTAAATCACTAATGATTTGTTGGTCACCACAATCTGCCCCCTCACAACGAAAAATTAGATTGTAATTCGCATCAAAAACTTGGACTATTTCAATGGGCGCAGTCAAATTAGTAATCTCAATGGTTTGACTATTTCCTATAATAGAAACATCCTCACAATTTTGTGCAAAACATAAAGGACTAAAAGTAAAGCATAGACTGATGATTAGTAAAAATCGGAAGTAAAATTGGTACATAGTTTATGTTTTTTATTTGTTTAATTTTTCAAGAAAATATGCTGTAAAATTAGACTTGACAATCAATGTTTTCTAGGATTTTTCTCGCATTCCATAGGATTTTTCTCGCAAAAAGGGAAGATAAAGATGGGTTTTTCGAATGCGTCAAGGATTATTTCATAGAAAGTTAAAAAAGTAAAGAAATCCACTTTTTTAGTAGCTATCCGTCATTACCCTAATTTTTCTTCAAAAAAAAACTGTTTTTTCGGTTAAATTTATCATTTTAGCGTATGCTTTATAATAAGCATATCCTAGCGCAAAAATGGCAAGCATTTGGGGGAAACCTCAAAAGTTGTTATTTTCGTGCTTTTGGTATTTATTCCTAGTATTAAGTACTTGGACATAATTAAGTTTAAAATTAAAATGAGCTTATTTTTTCGATAGTTTTTCTTAAAAAATTAGTGCATAGCTATGCTACGGACTCATTTTTTAGGGAAAAATAGCGTAAAAAGAAGCCATTATAAATTAAAGATAATTGTGTCCAAGTACTTGCTTAGCAAAAAATTAGCTAAAACCGACCATAACCTAAGAGCTTACTTAATATGAAAGTACTTCAACATTTGATTTGCGTTTTTGTCCTTTTAATAGGCAATTTTTCTCTTACCGCACAAGACCTCCACAAGACCTTGTATAATATGATGCCGCTTTCTGTCAATCCCGCCTACACAGGCGACTTTGAAGGAACGCTTCGAGTAAGTGGAATGCTGAAAGACCAGCAAAGTACTTGGACAACCCCTTCTTTGTCTGTAGATGTACCAATTATAATGATTCGAGGACGAGATTGGTTAAGTGCAGGTATTTCTTTAGATTATGATAGGTCAGGAGATTTAGCTTTAATACAAAATAGGCGGTCTATTTCTGTTTCTTATCATTTATCCTTGGATAAAAAAGGAAATGATTATTTTGTATTAGGTTATCAGTTTGGTTCTGACGGTTTTTTTCTGAGAGATATTAATAATCCTAACGCTGCAATTTTTGGAGAAGGAACAGACCCTTTGCTTAGTGGTCAACAAATCCCCAATACTAGCGACAATGATGTCTCCCAAAGTTTCAATAATATTGGCGTCATGTATCGGTCAAAAATTGATAAAAATACCTTGATTAACATCGGCTTATCTTATAGTTATATTTTCCGCCAAAATGGAAGTATTATTAGTGAGGCCGACAATACGGGTAGTGTAGACCTAAGTCCTTCTAAATTTGTCTTACACGGTTTAGTAGATAGAGCCATTAATGACAAATTGTCTGTTCACCCCTCTTTCCTCGTTAGAACAAAAGGAACGGAAGGCACAGAAATATTAGTACAATCCATGTGGGGCTATTTAATTCGACCAGATTTAGACCTAAGAATAAAAGGGGGAATCGGATATGATATAGACGTAGGGCCGTCCTTATTATTGGGGGCCGATTATGGAGAATGGCGTTTTGGCTTAGCTATAGATTTTCCTATTACAGGTATCGCCGCTACCCGTCAAGGATTCGGTGGATTTGAAATCTCTGCTAGTAAAATTATCAATATTTATAAAAAACCAGCAGTCGAACCGACGATTTGTTGTCCAGATTTATAGATTAATTAGAATAGAGAGTAAAGAACAGAGATTAGAGACTTGCCAATTGCAATTGCTAAACTTTGTGTTTTATAGACTACTTTTTAGTTAAATAGCGTTTCTATATTAGAACCGAAACATTTCGGTTCATTAATCAACTAAGTTTACATTTTTAATTTAAAACATATGAGTCGTTTAATCACCTTAATACTACTTACGACCTTTTTTTATACCACAGGTTTAGCGCAGCCAATCAGCAGAGCTACTTCCAAAGTAAATCTAGAGACTGCTCAAAAACAGGCAGACTTACAGGATTACTTTAGGGCTTTAGAATATTATGATAAATATTTTGAAGAAACTGGTGATACCGATGTTTATCCAGAAATGGCTCGACTCAGCATAAAGTTGAGAGATTATAAAAAAGCAGAACGGTATTATAGCAGATATTTAGGAGATGGCGAGGAAGATGAAGAATTGACCAGAAAACAAAAAGAAAAAGATGCCGATGCAGACTTGAATTCCTTTCAATATGCTTTGAAAAAAGGAAAAGAAGCAGTTAGTAAAGGAAAAAGCTCCGTAAAAAAGAAAGTCGGTTCAAGAAAGAAGAGTAAAAAGAAAAGCAAAAAGAGTAAAAAACGAGCGAAGGCTAAAGCTAAAAAGGAGAAAGAAGCAGAGCGATTAGAAAAAGCGGCAGAGAAAGGAAAGGTAAATGTCAAAGTAAAAAAGCCTAAAAAACCTTTAACGCCTGAGCAAAAAGAAGACCGCTTTGAATATGGTCAAGCCTTAAAAGCTAATGAAAAATATGAAAAGGCAATTACTCAATTTGAATTATATTTATCGGAAGGAACAGATGATATCAAAAGAACTTTATCACAAGCAGAAATAGAAGGTGCACAATTAGCTATGCAACAAGGAGTAAGTTTAGATGATGGAGAAGAAGTGCATGGGTTAAAAATTTTGAGTGTTAAGAAAATAAATACCAAAGAGGCGGAATATGGTCCATTTTTACACAATGGAGAATTGTATTATTCTGGTTTTGGAGATGTAAAAGAAATAATCTCTACTGACGGAGAAACACCATTGGCCTATGCACAAATTTATAAAGCAACTAAAGACAAGGATAGTTGGGGCAAAGGAACTCCATTAGATACGAAGATTAATCGAGAAGATTTTCAAACGACTCATCCACATATCTCTCCAGATGGGGAAACGCTATACTTCACAAGAAGTCTTTTAAGAGGTAATAAAACAGAAATTAGCAATATTTATTTTAGTGAAAAGAAAGGGGGAGAATGGGCAGGTCCACAAGAAGTAACTATTGGATTTGATGATTTGGATTTTAGAGCCTACCACCCTTGCGTTGGAGATTTATTTGGTAAAGAAGTATTATTTTTCTCTTCGGATATGGATGGCGGAGAAGGGGGAAAAGATATTTATTATGCGACAAAAAAAGGCGACGGTGTTTATGGAACGCCCGTTAGTTTAGCCTCTATTAATACCCCAGGAGACGAAGTAACCCCATTTTATAGAGATGGCACCTTATATTTTAGTTCTAATGGTAATGCTGGATATGGTGGATATGACCTTTATACAACGGTTTGGGATGGGACAACATGGAGCAAGCCCGAAAATATGGGCATAGGTTATAATACACCATTAGATGAAAAATCATTTTTCTTGGATAGAGAAGGTGTCTATGGTTTCCTAACGTCTAATCGCTCAGGTAGAGGATTTGTGGGTAAACATTCTTGTTTTGATGTTTTCTCCATTGAGATTCCACCAATTAAAGCCAACGTAGTTGCGCAAGTTTTTGATGGTAAAAAACCATTGAAGGGCGCATCCATTGCTTTATTGGAAATGGACGGTAGCAATGCAATCAATCCAAAAGAACAAACGAATAAGAAAGCCAATAATTTTGACTTTGCTTTAAGTTTGGAAAAAACCTATATGCTAGTGGCTAGTAAAAAAGGTTATACTAAAGATACGGTATTGGTGACAACCCTAGAATTAAAAGAAGATAAAACGTATTCAGAACGATTTGTTTTGGAAAAGGCAGAACCTGTCAAAGAGCCAGAACCTGAACCAGAAGTAATCGAGCCAGAATATGAAGATATAGAAGTAGAGATTAATCAGCCTATCCGTCTATCTAATATCTTTTATGATTTTGATGATGACAAAATTTTAATTGATGCGGAAAAGGATTTGAGTGTCTTATTAGATTTAATGCAGCGCTATCCCGATATGGTTATTGAGTTATCTTCTCATACAGATTATAGAGGAAACAACGATTATAATGAAGATTTATCTCAGAGAAGAGCCAATTCTGCAAAAAAATGGTTAACGGAAAAAGGGATTGAAGATATACGTATTAAAGCCGTTGGTTATGGAGAAAAATCACCTGCAACGGTAGATGCAAAAATAATCGAAGAATATCCTGAATTACAAGATGGCTGGGTATTAGACTTTAATTTAGTGAGTAAACTATCTCCTAAAGAAAAAAGAGAAGTTGCGCACCAAGCAAATAGAAGAACAGAGTTCAGGATCATTGCAGGACCAACCAATATTAAGATTAAAAAATTGGAAAAGCGTTTGAAAAAGCCTACTCCTAAACCAAAGGTGATTACCAATCCAAAGAAAAAGACAAAGAAGAAAAAATCGAGAAGAAGAAATAGCAACCCTCAATCGGACATAATACCCAATAAAGGTCCGAAGATGGTATTTGAGTACACAGAAATAGATTTTGGTCCCGTAAAAAAAGGAGAAACTAGAGAGCACGTCTATGCATTCACCAACGAAGGCGATGAAGCTTTGATTATTGAATTTGTAAGTGCTTGTGATTGCACAACATTAGAATATTCTGAAGCCCCTGTACAGCCAGGAGGAAAAGGCACGATCAAAGCCATCTTTGATAGTTCAACAATGGATAAAAGCGAGAAAATGGATATAGATATTATCTTAGCCAATGAAGACCCAGAAACTGGTTATCAGATAGTAGAACGAATATCTTATACTTTTCAATTAGAAGAATAGTTAACCATTAAATTTGTCTTTCAAAAGCCTGATGATTAGTTGTAATCATCAGGCTTTTGTGTTTATTCAAGTCCTTCTAATTTGAGGGAAATAACTTGCTCCGATTTTTCGCCAGAGGATTTTTCTCCCTTTTTTACCTAATGCTCTAATTAGCTCTGTCAATAATTTTTGCATACGCTAGAGCTTCCAGAACTTGGAGTTCTTACGATTACCCACAGAATAACTTTAATAAAGCACACATTTTATTATCTCCCAGAATAGTGCCTTT
>CAYMSC010000449.1:0-5268 GCA_964392805.1 uncultured Saprospiraceae bacterium | reverse complement strand
GTGTTCCTACCGATGTTGCGTTCCGCTGGAACGACTACTTTTAAATCTGTTTCTGCACCTTCACCTGCGTCGTCGTATCTATCCCACTACTCAAGACTTCTATTTTCAGACCATCAGACAACCCTGTTTCTATCACTCTTTCCTCAAACTCTTGGTCGCCTACCGACACCTCAATAATCGTAGAATCATTTCTAAAAATAACATCTCTTTCTTGCAAGGCAATCACTTGGTCTCGTCTATCCAAAATAATATCCCCGTTGGCAGAATATCCTGCTCTTAAAAAGACATCTTCTGTCGGTTTAATCGCTGCTCTTACTTCAAACTTCACCGTTCCCTCTTCTTCTACTCCCTTTGGAGAAATGAATTCTAAAGTGGCTTCAAATTTTTTGTCTTCGATGGCGCCAATCGTTAATTCCAAAGGCATGCCTTCTTTTAATTTACCAACATCTGATTCATCTACTTTTCCTTCAAAAATGAGGGATTTCATATCTGCAACGATAGCAATACTCGTCCCTTCGTTAAAGTTATTTCTTTCGATGACCGACGAACCTTCTTCGACTGGCACATCTAAAACCATACCTTCAACCGTGGATACTACGATGTTATTGACTTGTCTAGAATTTTTAGAAGCGCCTTCTTTTAGGAGTTGTAAATTATTGATGGCGGCATTCATTTCTTGCTTTGAAATATCGACGTTAGCCTCAAATTGTTGCAAAGTATTTCCTGCTAATAACTCTGCATTATCAAACGCTGCTTTGGCCATTTCCATATCTCTTTTGAAGCGATTGTATTCCTGTTCACTAATCACGCCTTCGGCAAATAATTGTTGATTCCGAGCTTCTTCTTGTTGCGCTGTTTCATAACTAGACCTAGAACTTTCTACGTCGAGTTTTTTACCAAAAACTTCTTGTTGTCGCTTCAACTCTCGCTGTGCTTCGTCATATCGAATCCGAGCTAACTCGACCTGACTTTGCGCATTATTGATGCTAATTTGACTTGGAATCAACTTAATTTTAGCAATCTTTTGTCCTTTTCGAGCAATTTCTCCTGCTTCGACAAAGAGTTCATCTACAACGCCAGATACTTGCGGTTTAATCAATACTTCTCTTCGTGGTTTGATAGAACCCGTCGCTACCGTCTTTTTAATAATGTCGGCAATCTCTGGTTTATTGGTATCATAAACCACAGGGTCTTTTGAATTTTGTTGATAAAAATATCCGCCTAATAAAATGGAAAAAATAACTAATACGGCGGCTAATGTTATGACACAACCTTTGTTCATTGTTTATAAATTTTAACTTCGTTCGGATTTTATTGTCCGAACAAATTGGTGATTTCGCTACCCATGTTTCGTTGCTACCCATGTTGAGTACCTACGGCACTATTTTAGGGTAGGTTTGGTATTTACAGCTCACAGAGCTATGTTACTCATCTTTTAGAGCGATAACTGGATTTACATTGGCTGCTTGCAAAGCAGGCACTAAACCTGTTAATGCACCTGCAACTACTAATAAGGCCAATGCGCCTATACTTACTTTCAAATCAATCTGCGGATTGGTAAAAAATTGTACGTCTGTTCCTGCGGCTAATTTCATTAAATAGACTACTCCAATACTTACGACCAATCCAATATAGCCTGCCAAAGTGGTGATAAAAACAGATTCTAACAATATCATACTGACGATTGACCTAGGGGTAGCGCCTAATGCTTTCCGAATACCAATTTCTTTAGTTCGGTCTTTTACAATAATGAGCATAATATTCCCTACGCCAATGATTCCAAAGAGCAAACTTCCTATCCCAACAAACCATATTAGAAAGCTAATCCCGTTGAATAAGCTCATTATTTCTTTCAATTCTTCTTCTACGTTATCTGTTCCGACACCACGTGGGTCATCCGGGTGAACTCTGTGCCGTTTTTTTAGTAAGGTTCTAATTCTATTTTCTGCGATACTTACTGGATATGCTTGATTAATCGTGCAAACAAACCAGTCAATTCTATCGTGCTGATTAGTCACTTGTTGTGCCGTGGTCAAAGGCATAAAAATAGATTTATCATCCTCTTCTGCGTTTTGTCCTCGACGGTCCGATGCAGATATACCGACCACTAAATAATCTATCCCTTGTATTTTTATAAATTGCCCAATTGGTTCTATTCGCTCTTCTCCTTTTCCAAAAAAATGCTCGGCTATGGACTTTCCTATTACGATAATTTTCCGTTTCTCCTCCATATCTTTTTGGTTGAGAAATCGACCTTCTATCAAATCTATGGCATCTATTTTCAACAAATGGGGGGTATCTCCTCTCACTTCATAAGTCCCATTTTTATTCAAATAGGAAACGGTCCCTGATGGCAAATATAGTCGCGGCGACATGTACTCCAATATGTCTTCCAAATCGTTTTCAATTGCCTTAATATCTTCATTCATAATTGGATTATATCGACCTGCTTGCAATCCATCATAAGGCATCGTTGTTCGATTGGTCCATACATACATCGCATTATTGGCGTGTCCGCCAAACATCGCCAAGACTCCATTCTGAAAGCCTGTCCCTGCCCCCATCAATACCACCAACATAAATATGCCCCAAAAGACGCCCAAGGCTGTCAAAAAGGTTCTTAGCTTATTTTTGCTAATGGTATTAAATATTTCTTGCCACTTATCGTAATCAAACATGGGTGATTTTCAATTTTCAATTTATAATTTTCAATTTTCAAATGGCTTTTGTGCTATAGGATAATTAAGTGCTGTGAATTGTTGCTTTTAAATTGTCATAATATACCAAGCGGAGCTTGGCACTACAGAACACGACCTACAACAATCCTGTTATCCTGTATTAGCTTTTCATAGCTACTACTGGGTTAACTCTAGCCGCTTGTATAGCTGGCACTAAACCTGCTAAGGTTCCCGATACAATTAGGAAAATCAATGCCAATAATACACTCCTAAAATCTACTTCTGGATTATAGAAAAATTCTAAATCATCTATTTCATAAGTCGTCATTAAATAGTCAAGACCATAAATAATGCTAAATCCCATAATTAAACCTAAATATCCTGCAATGGCTGTCAAAAAAATGGATTCTTGCATAATCATGCTGACGATTGACCAAGGTGTTGCCCCTAAGGCTTTCCGAATACCGATTTCTTTAGTTCGGTCTTTTACTGTAATTAGCATAATATTACTCACACCAACTACTCCTGCAATGATACTCCCGATGCCTACAAACCAAATAAAAAAGGAAAAACCTGAGAAAATCATTTTAAATTCTTGATAACTTTCGATATTATTATAAATACCTATCGCTTGTTCGTCTGTTGGGTCAAAATGATTGAGGGCTGCTAGTTCTGCTCTAATATTATCGGCTATTACATTGGCTTCTTCTACCGTCGCATCTCCAACGGTTAGGCTTATATCGTGTACCCTATCTATTTTATCAAAAACACTTTGTGCCGTAGTTAATGGCATATAAATATATTCTCGCTCTCGTTTATTACTATCGGTAAAAATGCCAACTATTTGAAATTTTGTTCCATTGATTCGGACATATTCTCCCATCGCCGACACTTCTTTGCCAAACAATTTTTCCTTAGCTAAATCTCCCATTATTAACACTTTCCTTTTCTGCTGCATATCCATCGCATTGACATACCGACCTTCTGTCATTATGGTATATTCAATCTTTTGGTAGACTGGTTCTATCGCTCTCATTCTAAATGCCAAAGATTTTTTTCCATATACTGTTTGATATCTACTTGACGGGAAATATCGTCCACTCATATTTTCTACTCCTTCTACCTTATTTCTAATGGCTTCGGGGTCTTTGTTTTGAAAACGAATCCTCCGTCCTGCTTTATATCCTTTGTATGGTTTTGTTGTATTATTACTCCAAATCACTAGGCGATTGATAGCATCATCTGCAAAATCTCGCTCTGCACTATTCCGTAAACCATTTCCTGCTCCTAAAAGAATCACTAGCATGAATATACCCCACCAGACTGCTAGAGCCGTAGCAAAGGTGCGCAGCTTGTGCCGTTTTAGGGAGTCAAATATTTCTTGCCATTTATCGTAGTCAAACATGGGCAATTTTCAATTTTCAATTTATAATTTTCAATTTTCAAATGGCTTTTGTGCTAGCCGAAAATTGAGGATTAAGAATTGTTGCTTTTAAATAACTAATAAACTATTTTTTGTAGAAAGTAACCCCTACGAGAGAATCCAGCAACTTTATCTTTTAATCATTGCATCTCTGTTTCTATATTTCCATCTTTCAGTCGGATGATTCGATTGGTCATCTCCGCTATATCTTCTTCGTGGGTAACAATGATAACGGTAATGCCTTGTTTATTTACTTTTTTAAAAATCTCCATTACATCATGAGACGTTTGGGTGTCCAATGCCCCTGTAGGTTCATCCGCTAAAATGACTTTGGGTTCTGAAATTAAGGCGCGTGCAATGGCAACTCTTTGTTGCTGCCCACCAGACATTTGAGTCGGTAAATGGTCTGCCCATTCTTTTAAGCCTACTTTTTCCAGATATTCTAATGCTTTGGCTTGTCTAACCTTACGAGGCACTTTTTTATAATAAAGTGGCAACGCAACGTTTTCTTTAGCGGTCTTGAATGGTAGTAAATTAAAAGATTGGAAAACAAAGCCTAGGAATTGGCTTCGATATTGAGCAGCTTGGGTTTGACTGAGGTCTTTCATCAACACCTCATCTAATGTATATTCTCCTGTATCATATTCGTCTAATAAACCAAGAATATTTAGCAAGGTGGATTTACCTGACCCCGAAGACCCCATGATGGATACAAAGTCACCTTTTTCGATGTCTAAATTGATGCCTTTTAGCACTTCTAAGTTGGTAAATTCCGTTTTGTAAGACTTACGGATGCCTTTCAGATGAATCATTAGTTATGTCGGGTTTTATGGTGTATTTTAAAAGTAGGTATGAGCAACTTATATAAAGACTTACCATCTACTTTTTTTTAGCGCTTTTTGAAGGTAAAAAAGAGGTATTTTTTGGTCTGTAGCATCCCGTTTGTGAACCGTTACGGACGGGCTGTTACAGGCTAAAAAAGACGCTTTTTTAACCCAAAGGATAAATTCCCAAAAGCTCTTAGTTATTTTATAACGTTCATCGTGGTACTCTAATTGAAAGACCCTTTTTTTTAATAAGGGTTGTAAAGTGGAGCTGTAAAAGAATAAAAAATTCGATTTAACTGAAAAAAAGTTGGATGAATGGGCAATTTCTTTAGATAAACTT
>CAYMSC010000448.1:0-5299 GCA_964392805.1 uncultured Saprospiraceae bacterium | reverse complement strand
TTGAATTATCCCCTGGTGCACTATCCGCATCATCTCCGCCATCTGCGATAATCTCCGCATTATTGGTGATTGATGTACCCATGAAGCCTGGTGCAATTTGGATATCTATATCTACACTATCCACTCCGCCTGCTGCTATCGCATTCGTAAAGGTATAAGTGCTACCCGTCCAATCTGGGTCCGCTAATATCATATCTGCTGGCACATAATCTTCTACCGTCACTGTATTTGCTGCTGCATCTATTGTTCCTTGGTTGTGAACATAGATTCTGAACGTTACTGTGTCGCCTGCTGCAAATGGACCTGGCTCTGCTAATACTTTTGTTAAGGCAAGGTCATATATTTGAGTAACGGTAACTAAAGCTGGATCATGATCATCTTCATCACCGTTTGAATTATCTGTTACGTTATCTGTTACACCTTCAGGATCTCCACCACCGTCTCCAACTCTATTGGAATCATCCTGAGAATCTGAATCGGTTAAATCATTTCCGAATATATCTGTTTGATTACTAATTTCTGCAAAGTTGACTAAACTAGTACCTTCAAAGTCTGGATCAATAACTGCTCGAATGGCAGTTGAAACAGAATCCAAAGGTGCTAAACCACCTGCTGCAATTTCGCCACCAGCTATTGTCAATAGTTTGGTTGCAGTTGTATCTCCTGGTCCTACTATGGTCCAGCCATTTTCAACTACTAAATTTAAATCATCAGGTAAATAATCAGACAGTAGAATACTATCGGTATAAATATCACCTTGATTATAAACTGTTACCAAGAATTCTACTGTGTCACCAGCCATCACTGCCCCACTTGTAGTCAATGTTTTGATTAAGGCTAAATCCATACAAGCAGGTTCTACCATCAAGGGGCAACAATTACCTGCTTGGCAACTTCCTAAATCTGCTGTAAAGAAATAGGTACCAGGTAAGTCGATATCCGCATCAGTGCCTGCAACTAATGACATCGTATCTCCTACCCCAATAGAACCGTCTCCCCCAAAATCATAAATTCGATGCCACTGAACATTCGTGGCACCGACTGGAGCTGAAACTAAAACGGAGTCTAGATTGGCGGCACAAAGTTTTATCGGTACTGATACACAAGTCGCCGCAATATCATCCTCCAGATAATTTTGATTATCTGCTTCTGAATCCGAATCAAAAGATGCTGTTGTTATTTCTGCTATGTTAAAACAGATACCTTCATCAATAACTTGAGCACTAAACATTAATTCCGTAAAGTTTGTGGTGGCATCCAAGTCGGGTAGCGTCCAAGTTATTTTGCGGGTCATAGGATCATAAGTCGCCATACCACCATCTGTTGGTGGCATCACCATAATATCTGTAAAGCAACTAGCAATGGAATCCGTAACCACTATACCAGATGCGGTAGCACCTGCCTCATGATTAACTGTTAAAGTAAAAATAACCGTATCATCTATTCCTACACTGTCTTCATCAACAGATTGAGAAAGATTCAAATCATACAGTTGAGCATTACTTTGAGTTGTTCCCAACAAGCAAAAGGCTAAGACCATAAGTCCTGCCTTTAAAAGTTGAAAAGCAAAGGAATTCAATGTTAACAACTTGTTTATTATCCCTAAATTTAGTTCCTGTTGGCAATTTTTTGCATTAACAGATAGATAAAATGGTTGTTCTTTACCGTAAAAACGTACAAGTTTTTTCATAGCAGTAATTCAATTAATTCAAAAGCACTTACTAGAGTACGGAGGGATTCAGCTAAACCTAATAAATGTTATTTTTTAACAGACAATGAGTTGCAAGAATGCTTGCAATAAAATGATGTAATGTTCTTTTTAATAAATGGTAAGTATCTTAAAGCTGGTCTTTATGGAGATTTTCTGCGGTAGATAATAGCTAGGTGCCAAAATCTTGAGCGGAATCTCTAAAATTTGTTTTTGTGTATACTATTCATTTAGGTATTATAAGCCTTTGAATAATCTCTTATGGGAGATAAGATGGGGAATAAATTAGGGGAAGATGGAGGGATTGATTATAATAATGTGAAGGGGTATTATTATTTTAATATGATTGCAATTACGGATTAATAGTCCTTGCCTTCAACTCAAAAAATCAATTTTCGTGACAGTACATTTTGTTGTTTTTTGTAAAAGGAAAATAAATCATTATCTAAAAACATTAATAATTTTTTATTTTTATTTTACAAAATGACCAAAACACATTAAATAATTTCGCATTAGTAGTAAGATTAAAATAACTTCAGATTCTTCTAAGTCGAAGAAATAAGATAACTCACTTAAAGTGAACCGTTTAGCTACCTTATTTCCTCGACAGAATCTGAAGTTATTTTAATCGCGTTCCTTATAGTTATATTCAAAATAAAAAACTTTTATTGTTTCTTTTTTTTGCACAAAAAATTATTGCTTTTTTCAGAAACATCTCATTTATTTAAAAAACAAAATATTAAACTCCTTTTTTGTGACAGCGATTCAATTCGCATTTTTTTCAATGTAAAAAGCTTTTTATTCCAATTCTTTACCACAATTTTCCTATTTTGGGCATTCTGAGAATAGGAAAAAAAATATCTTGTCAATTTTATATTTTTATTAACACCTAATTTATGACCATTTAGAATAAAGCATAGCGACCATTCCGTTAAGAGAATAACCATTGTCAAAAAATAAATTTAGCAAGGTAAGTTCAAAAATTTTGATTCTATTCTCTGTTATATAAAGATAAAACATTACCTCTATTTTTAATCAAACTTTCTTAATTTTAGTAATAGAAAATATCTATATAAATTTAGCATATGAAAAATCTACCACTGCATTGGAAAATTATTATAGGCATGATTCTGGGTATGATTGCTGGTTGGATAGCCATACAGTTTTCAGGAGGTAAAGAATTAATTGTTAACTGGGTAAAACCATTTGGAACTATTTTCATCAAAGCCCTAAAATTGATAGCTGTTCCTTTAATATTAGCTTCATTGATCAAAGGAATTACTGACCTAAAAGATATTTCTAAGCTTTCGTTAATGGGTGGACGTACTATTACTACTTACATTATTACTACTTTTATAGCTGTTATTTTAGGGCTTGGACTTGTCAATATTTTACAACCAGGTTCTGGTATTACAGAAGAAACAAGAGAACAATTAAAAGCTGATTATAAGGGTGCTGCTCAAGGAAAAATTGACATGGCTTCTAGTCAACAAGAAGCAGGCCCATTACAAGCATTAATTGACCTAGTGCCCGATAATATTTTTGGCGCGGCATCTGATAATGGCAATATGCTACAAGTCATTTTCTTCGCTATTTTCTTTGCTATCGGTTTAATCTTAATTGACGAAGAAAAATCTCGCCCCGTTAAGGAGTTTTTTGATAGTTTGAATGAAATCATTCTTAAAATGATTGATTTATTAATGCTCTATTCTCCTATTGGTGTTTTTGGACTGCTTGCCGCCCTTGTTGCGGAAGCACCTAATAAAGACATTTTTATTGCCCTACTTAAATATTCATTTACCCTTTTATTGGGGCTGGTCATTTTGATTGTAGTCTTTTATCCATTGGTGGTTAAATTCTTTACTGGAAAATCTTATCGCTTCTTCTTTAATGGTATCGCTCCCGCACAATTACTAGCCTTCTCTACTAGTTCAAGTGCTGCTACGCTGCCCGTTACAATGGAAAGAGTGCAAGAACACTTGGGCGTCGACGAAGAAGTTGCTAGTTTTGTGCTACCTATTGGTGCCACTGTTAATATGGACGGAACTAGTTGCTATCAAGCAGTTGCCGCAGTCTTTATTGCTCAAGCCTATGGTTTAGATTTAGATTTACCTACTCAATTAGGTATTGTAATGACTGCTTCCTTGGCATCTATTGGAGCAGCCGCAGTCCCAAGTGCAGGATTAGTTATGTTAGTCATCGTGCTTGGTCAAGCAGGTATTCCCGTCGAAGGATTGGCACTCATTATTGCAGTTGATAGACCGCTTGACATGGTGAGAACAGTTGTGAACGTCACTGGAGATGCAACTGTTTCTATGTTGGTTGCCGCTAAATTAGGCAAACTAGGTGTTCCTGTAGAGAAAAAATGGGATGATAATTATGATAAAGTAGCTTAATTAAAATTACTAGAGGCCAGATTTCTGACCTCTTTTGTATACTAATATAGTAGTCCGTATTTTTCAACAATTTGCTATTATATATATAAGAATAAATGAAAAAAAGAATAAAAATAGCCAACAATGGTCCAACGCTTTCTCGTATCGTATTTGGTACAATGAAATGGGGAGTATGGGGTTGGAAATTAAGAACAAGAGCTATTACTCAATTAATTGAAGAATCTATTGAAGCAGGAGTTACCACTTTTGACCATGCAGATATTTATGGTCATTATACGACGGAAGGGGATTTTGGTAAGGCATTAAAAGTACGTCCAGATTTGCGTAAAAAAATGGAAATCATCACTAAATGTGGGATTAACCTTGTAACGCCCAATCGCCCAAATAATAAGATTAAGTCTTATAGTACTAGTAAGCAACATATCATTGAATCGACGGAGCATTCTTTGAAAGAATTGCATACCGATTATATTGATTTATTACTTATTCATCGACCTAGTCCGCTTATGCACCCTGACGAAATAGCAGAAGCATTTACGCAATTAAGGGCACAAGGAAAAGTTAATCACTTTGGTGTTTCTAATTTTACGACTAGCCAATTTGAAATGCTTCAATCTAGGTTTAGCTTAGTAACAAATCAAGTAGAAGCTTCTATTTTGCACTTACCTCCTTTATTTGATGGTACTTTTGACCAGTGTTTGAAAAAACGAATCAGCCCGATGGCATGGTCGCCGCTAGGTGGCGGAAATCTATTCTCTGAATCTGGTGAAATTCGTATCTCCCGGATTCAAAAGATAGCGCAAGCTATTAGTGAACGTTGTGGTGGTGTTGGCTTAGACCAAATTTACTTGGCTTTTCTATTAAAACATCCTGCCAAAATATTACCCATTTTAGGTACAGCGCGAATTGATAGGGTCAAAACAGCGATTGAATCATTAAGTATTGAGTTGACAGACCAAGAATGGTTTGAATTGTTGGAAGCTTCTAGGGGGAAAGAGGTGGCTTAGGAAAGGGGATGAGGTTTATGAGGTGATGAGGTCTATGAGGGGCCTCTGACTAATTGTATGAAATTAATTTCTATCACTTATTTTAAGGTTATCATTATATCTAGGGTCTCAGATAAAAAAGGAAGAAAAATCCGTTGCTAACTTAATCCGTTGCTAAAAAAATAATTAGTAACGGATTCTATATAAGG
>CAYMSC010000447.1:0-5304 GCA_964392805.1 uncultured Saprospiraceae bacterium | reverse complement strand
GATCAAAAGAAGCCGTCCTAGATGTTCAAGTTATTGTTTTGCCGTTACTTAGTATCTTTTTCTAAAAAATCTTACCGATGGCCAAATCACAACTTCATGCCCTTTTAATCGCAATTAATAATTATCATCCAACATCAAATGTAACCGCACTCGCTGGATGTATTAATGATAGAGATGCAGTTAAAAAATTCCTCAAAAAAAATTATAGTGATTTAAATCTACAAATTACAACTTTAACAGATGCAGAGGCGACTCGGACAAATGTTATTGCTACCTTTAGAAATGAAATTGTCAAGAAAGCAAAAAAGGGAGATACGGTTATTTTATATTATGCTGGACATGGTTCTTATTCGACCTCCGCACCCGATTTTGCTAAATTTGATGGATTAGGGCAAGATGAAACCTTTGTCTGCTATGATAGTCGCTTACCCAATAACCATGATTTGACGGATAAAGAATTAGCAGTTCTTTTAGCTGAAGTTAGAAAGGAGGTGCATTTGGTGGTGATTGCCGATGCCTGCCATTCTGCTTCCGTAACTCGTACGGTTGGCTTTCAACGGAAACCCGAAATAATTGGTTCATCGGACTTTCGATTAGCGAAAAAACGATTTCAACAACCAAGAATAGTTACCCGAAATATTGAATCCTATTTATTAAGTGAGGATAATTATTATACAAAATTAGCGGGTAAAATAGCTATTCCTAGGTCCAAACACCTCTTGATGTCGGCTTGTAGTAGAGAAGAAGAAGCTTGGGAAACGACCAATCGAAGAGGACTATTTACTACTTATTTACTCAAAGTCTTAGAACAAAATAGTAATATTAGTTATGCAGATTTATTTGCTCAGGTTAGAGCCTTAGTTTTTAATACTGCAAAAAATCAGCAACCTACCTTATACCCATTCGAAGGATTTAATCCAAACACCGTTTTTTTAAGACAAGGTGTAAAGCCCAACAACAATAGACACCTTATTGAATTGACTGATTTGGGCGATTGGAAAATGGAATTAGGTGCAATAAATGGCGTGCCAACAAGAGACATCGACAAGGCAAAAATTGTTATTGGTGTTTATGAAGGATTAGGAGACAAAGCTATTTTTAAAGGAGCAACAGGGGTGTCTGATATTGGCATTACTCATATGACCTTAAAAGAGGAATTAAATCTCTTGAACGATAGAAATTACTGGGGTGAATTACAAACAATACCTACGGCTTTAGTCGTAAATTTGAAAGGTAGAAAAAAAAATGTAGCCGCTTTTTTAGCATTATATAAAGAACAACCTTCTATTTATGCAAATATAGTGCAGAAAGTGAAATCCGCCAAATACACCATATATGTTTCCAAAGACAAATTAAAACTAAAATTTACAGAAACGGGTGAGGTAATTGATATGATTCCAAATATGGACGAAGTGACAATTACTCAATTAAATAAACAATTGGAACATATTGCGGATTGGGAAAATATTGCCACTTTAGAAAACAAAGAGACCTCCATTTCAGATAGTATTGAGGTGAAGTTTTTAAGAGAGCAAAGTAGAGGAAAATTTGATACTCATACGGAAGAAACTATTACCTTAGATTATTATGAAAAAGGGGCAGACCGTACGAGTAGGGGACAAGCGAAACCCATTTGGTACCAAATTCAGGTAAGAAATACTAGTAATAAAAATTTATACATTTCTTTACTTCATTTAAGTGCTAAATTTGGTGTTACTTCTCATTTTGCTACGGGTATGATACCTGCCAATTCTGAATGGAAGACATTGGATGACCAACACGGATTAGTAATTCCAAATAAGGAAGATGGTCAAATAAAAGATATATTTAAAATCATTGCTAGTACTCGTCATTTTGATGACCATAAATTCATTCAAGATGAATTAAAGGCAACACCTCGTTCTACGGTATCGAGAGAAGAATATGAGGAAGCCCCCCAAGATGATTGGTTTACTCGCACAATTCAGGTAATGACCATTCGTCCGCAAGGAAATGTAGGCAAACAAGCCCTGAATATTAATGGATTAACCTTTGAAAAACATGATGCTTTTGAAGCAGAATTGTCCTTCGCACCCATGATGGGAACCTCTAGAAGTTTAAATAGTACCAATAATTTAGCGGATTTTTTTGATAAAAAGGAAGCTACGGTCATAAATGTAGGTCAAGGAAAAACTAGAAGTATACAACAAGACCATTGCATTATAGAACTTACGGACATTAAAAATGCTGCATCTTTAAATAAGAATCCTTTAACCATTAATGTTCATTCTGATTTAACGGGAGGTGACGACATCTTGCCTGTAACTATGAAAGATGGCTTTATTATTCCGATAGGGAAAAGCACCCTTATGGAAGATGGAAACACTCAAATTACTATTGACCACCTTCCTGAAAAAGTAGACTTACCTCCTGGAGCTCAAAGGAAGAGAGGTTTAGGGCGAGCACTTTGGTTTAGTTTATTAAAATTAGCGGGCTTAAAAGAGGAAGCGTTTCGATTAAGAAGAGTCAGTTATAGAAAAGGTATGGCAAGTCATGGAAAACTGCATCAGCGGACGGTGACTAGAGCTAAAAATATTTTATTAGTCATCCATGGCATTATTGGGGATACAAAGGGAATGATTGCTAACCTAGAATTTTTAAAAGAGAAAGGATATTATGATTTGATTCTGACCTATGATTATGAAAATTTGAACACTAAAATTGAAGATATAGCCGCCAATTTGAATGAACAATTAGAAGCTTATGGTTTAGGCCCAGATGATGGAAAAAACTTTGATATTCTAGCCCATTCTATGGGTGGCTTGGTTAGTAGATATTTGATTGAATTTATAAGAAAAGGGGATACTTTAGTCGACCATTTATTTTTGTTCGGTACACCAAATGGCGGGTCTATTTTTGGGGAACTACCTATTTATAGAGACAAATTGGTGAAACTGATGACCGTCGGATTAAATTTTGGTAAAGCTTGGTTAGGGGGAGTAGGAGTAGTACTTGGCGTTTTAAATAAAATTTTAATTGGCTCCAAACCCATTACCATAACTTTAAAACAAATGAGTTCAAATAGTGAATTCATTGACAAATTGAAAGATGGACAAAAAGGGCATACCAAATATTGGATAATAGCAGGAGATATTTCGGATTACGAAAACATAAAAGGCATGCGTTTAAAGCGTTTGGTAGAGTCGGTATTAGTTAAAATTGGTAATAAGGCGAATGCTAATGAACCAAATGACATTGCTGTTTTAGTGGAAGATATTCGGTCTGTTCCTGATGTGATTGCCGCTGAAAATTATGATGTGTGCTGTCATCATTTGAACTATTTTGAAGATGGAGATGGGTTGGTAATTTTAGAAGAAATTATGAAGCGGAAATAAATACCCTATCACTAAATACCTTTATTTTTAGGTAAAATTTTTTACCATTAATTTTCCCTACAGGGAAAAATTATCCTTCCTTTTTGTTCGTATAAATAAAATCATTTGCCTATATTTGGCTTCCAAATCAATAATATAGAAATTTTATATATGCAAGTACTCCGTTCAAAGATAAACGCCAATAGCCAACAATTCCAGAAGAATGTAGAAGGGATGAAAGAGTTGATGAAAAAATATGACTTGGCAATGGAAAGTAGCCGTTTTCAAGGCAAAGAAAAGTCAATTGCTCGTGCTAGAAAAAGAGGTAAACTACTAGCTAGAGAACGATTGGAATTACTATTGGATAAAGACAGCCCCTTTTTAGAATTATTACCCTTGGCAGGTATGGAGCGAAAAGGAGGGTTCGGAGCAGGTGGAACGAATGTAGCAGGCATCGGTATTGTTTCTGGTAAATTATGTTTGATTTCTTCTAATGTTGGAACTCGAAAGGGAGGGTCTGTGGATTATCATACCACTTTTAAAAGTTTGCGAATTGGACAAATTACTAGAGAAAATCGTTTGCCATCAATCGCTTTGGTGGAAAGTGGAGGCGCTAATTTGCCAGACCAAGCCAAGATTTTTAATTATGGAGGAGAATCTTTTAGGGAAATAACTCGGCGCTCTAAAATGGGTTTACCTTCTATTGCGGTTGTTTTTGGTAATGCGACTGCTGGTGGTGCTTATGTACCGGGAATGTCTGATTTTGCCATCTTTCAGAAAAATAAAGCCAAAGTATTTTTAGCGGGCCCGCCATTGGTAAAAATGGCAACCAACGAAATTGCTACGGATGAAGAATTAGGAGGTGCTGAAATGCACAGTCGAGTGTCTGGTGTTTCTGATTATTTGGCAGAAGATGAATTAGACGGTATTAGAATAGCTAGAGAATTAATGGCTTTAGTAGATGTTGGAAAACCTCATTTTGTGCCAACTGAAAAAATAGAACCACCCATTTATGATGCCGAAGAAATATTAGGTGTAGTCCCTCCTGACCCAAAGATTCCTTTTGATGTAAGAGAATTAATTACAAGGATTGTTGATGGGTCAAAATTTTCAGAATTTAAACCAGAATATGGCAATACCATGATAACAGGTTGGGCAAAAATTCATGGTTATCCCATCGGAATTGTTGCCAATAATGGGGTGATTTTCTCCGAATCTGCCAACAAAGCCGCACAGTTCATTCAGTTGTCTAATAAAAATAATATCCCTTTGCTTTTTATGCAAAACACTACGGGCTACATGGTAGGAAAAGCCTACGAAGAAGGTGGGATTATTAAAAATGGGGCAAAATTAATTAATGCGGTATCTAATAGCGAAGTGCCTTCGATTACCTTGATGATTGGTAGTTCTTATGGGGCAGGAAATTACGGTATGAATGGGCGTTCGTATGACCCAAGATTCCTTTTTTCTTATCCAAATGCTAAGATAGGGGTGATGGGTTCTGAGCAATTGGCTGGGGTGATGGAAATTGTACAAAGAGCTTCCGCCAAATCTTTAGGCAAGCCTTATGATGAAAAGCAAGGAGGAATGATTAAGCAGATGTTGATACAAGAAGCTGATAGTAAAGCCTCTTCTTGGTATTCCACTTCTGAATTATGGGATGATGGTTTGTTAGACCCTAGAGATACTAGAAATTATTTAGGATTTTCCTTGGCTGTTTTATATAATCAGCCGATTAAGGGAGCGGATAGTTATGGGATTTGGAGACACTAATTTTTCTTATACACTTAAAATTATGGCATCCGTATTTGGACATGCAATAGCTGCTTTTGGCTTAGGAAAAATCTTTTCCAAAAAAGTAATGAATCGAAAGGTTTTTACGCTTGGTATTATTTCTTCTATACTCCAAACGGGATAAAAGAGTGATTTTGAAAAGAGGTCAGAAGTCAGA
>CAYMSC010000446.1:0-5309 GCA_964392805.1 uncultured Saprospiraceae bacterium | reverse complement strand
AACCTTGTTTGGTTTCATACAATTGGACCGTAGCCCCAACTAAAGTTTCTCCCGTCTCACTAGTAATTTTACCCGTGATTTGCGATTGCGCATGGGTCGTTCCTACTGCGAAAAGCAGGACAAGAATGGTAAATAAATTTTTCATAATACATTTTGAAAAAGTGAGAAAGGTATTCCTCACAAATTAAAATTTCTTCCATCCAGTGGGCTTGGATGAAGCTTGCTTTTTTCAGTCATTTTCTAAAATCAGAAAGATTGAACGTTGACATTTTTTAGATGGACCAAGTTTTAAGCTTACTACTTTTAAAATATACTAGCAATGGTTTAATTACTGAAAATTTGGTTAAGTGTTTGTTGAAATTACAAATCTTAAATCATCAACCACCAATTGAATGGTTTAAATAAAAGCAGATTCCTAATTTTAGAAACAAGCATTAGGTTAGAAGATTTTTCGTCCCCTAATGTCCTATTAACCTTTTTCGGGTTATTATTCCGTCTAAGTATAGCTGACTAACTAACATTATCCCTTCCCAGCATTATCTGGGCAGGTTCAATGGGTATAATCTCAGGCCGTTATATTGGGCCACCCCCTTGAGAAAAGCACTGCAAAAGTAATAGAAGATTTGATAAATGAAAGGAAAAATGGAAAGAAATTATGTTGACAGTTATTGATTATCGATTGAAGATTGATGGTTAAATTGGAATTTATTGAAAATAAATAGGGTGTAATTAATTCATTTTCAGCAACTTAAAGTGTTATGCAGGTGACTAAAATTGTAGATGTTTGGCGGTGTAGGTAAGCGGAAAAAATAAATTGATATTTAATTTTTCAGTTTGATTGATAACACCACTATTTGCTAATAAACGTCAATTTTGACTGATAGACTATTGGACATTTTGCTAGAGAGAAAAATCCGATGCTAACTTAATCCGCTGTAAAAGAAATAATTAGCAACCAATTCTACGCAAATTAAAAATTGTCAAATATCAGTTTTCTTTGTGCTTATATAAATAAGTTCAAGTTGTGTTTGAATTTGCGCCAAGCGTTCTGTTGGCGTACCTTTTAAAATGTGGAAATGGATGTCTAATTCAAGTAATTCCTGATGATATAAATCAAATAAGGCTTTTCGGTCATTAGGCGCTTCTCGCAAAGGGTCATATTCCCAAGGAATCTGCCAATCACATAGAAAATAAATATCAGGTAAATTTTGCTTTAATAATTGGTCTATTTTGTGGTTATAAAAACCATACTTAAAGATAGACCATACTTTGATAACTAATAGGGAAGTATCAAAAAATAGAAAGTCTTGATTCCTATTTTTTTTGATAAATTGCTGTTCGGAAGAGACTTGACCTTCAGCAATTTTTAAGAGGTCTGCAATTTGATAGGGATAATCAATTTGCTCCAAGTAAGTTCTAGCATATTCTGGTAACCAATGAGTAGAATAGTGATTAGCAGCTAGCTTGGCTAAGGTTGTTTTACCACTAGATTCTGGGCCAGTGAAGATGATTTTATAAGACTTGTTTTTTTGCAAATGTTAAAGGAACTTTGGATGTTGAATTTAAATATTTTCAGAAACAATCCGTCTTTTTTGAATGTTTAGCAATTAAATAATTGCTGACTGTTAATATCATCGCGAATTTTGAAGTAATAAAAACACAAAAATACATTTCTAATACTAATTTATGCAGGATATAGAACCATACTACCGTTGGCGAGACAGATATATTGCGGATAACGATACCAACTCCCCTTTTTATGGTCGAGTGTATGATGAATTTAAGTATACCAAAAAAGTGTATAATTATTATATTCATCCCCAATGGGACGAATTTGGTTCTGCTACTTTGTATTCGAAAATTTTATTTACCGATTATGAAGCAGGATATGTCATTATAGAATTTATTGGAGAATGGAATGACGCTTTGCATAACGATGTCATGTTTTTGAAGCGTAATTTAGTAGAACCTTTACAAGATAAAGGCATCCATAAATTTATTTTAATTTGTGAAAATGTACTCAATTTTCATGGAGGAGAAGATGATTATTACGCAGAATGGGGAGAAGAAGTCCGAGACGAGGACGGTTGGATTTGTTTTATAAATATACACAATCATGTAGAGGACGAGATGAAAATAGCCCGCTTGCAATTCCATGTTAATTTCGGGGAATATTATAATCAGCTAAATTGGCGACCACATAAACCGAATTTATTGTTTCAAGTAGTGGAGGCATTGGTGAATGGAGAGGTTATGCGGTTGGTTTAGAGAAGTTTTCAGAGGCTGTTATTCTATGAGGAAATTTTTTACAAAAAACTCGTATTGATATTTATCCTTGGCTTCTGTTAGTAAATAAGCATTTCTTATACCAAAAGTCACGGGTAATTCATTAAAAAGTTGAGTATCAAAAATAACTTCTACGCCTAGAGAATTTTGATTATCCGCCACGTCAAATAATGCTAAGTTACGTCTTCCATAATCAAAAAAAGTATTTAAACTAACCCTTTTAAGATATAAAATACCCCATGTCCCCAAATCTGGATAGGCAATAGGTAGCTGATAATCAGCTGATAATTTTAAAAATTCATCATTTATAATGTTCCCAAAACCTCTAGGGAATTCAAAAGTATCGGTAAACTGGTAAGTATTATTTAGTAATTCTCTTTGATAAGCAATTCCTAATTTTAAGTTATGATTGGCACCGATGCCAGGAAAATAAAAATTTCCACTAACGGTTATTTGTCGGTCTGTTCGACTATCTACTGTTTGTTGATAATTGAGCTTAAAGGTTTGTCCCCATCGAGGACCAAGGTTTTGCAAGGCAGTTCTTCGTAAATGAGATAAATTTAAACCTATTTGTATCGTGCCAAAATTGGTAGAAGGTTGGTCAATTTCACTATATTTTACCTCGGTCAAATTTCTCTGAAAATAGCCTCCTGAAGTCGTTAATGAAGTTCGGTAATTGCCTTTTAACCAAGTTAGTGGCACACTTACCCGACCACCGACAGAAAATTGTTGGAATTCTTGTCGTTGAATGGTGTCGATGCCAATTGAGGTGAAGTTCGTATTTCGATTTGTCAGACTGGTGAGAACGGTTAATTGAGGATAAAATTTTCCGTAGGTAGCAGAAGTAATAAAAATATTGGATGCTTCATTGATATTATGACCAACTATAAAATTAAAAGAAAAATCATTGAGATAATTATCGACCTGAATATCCAAAAGGGGTAAGGCGACGGAAGGCGTAAAGTTCCAACTATGTACACTCAATCCTTTAAAAAAACCTTTATAGGGAATAATAGGAAATTCAGTCGTCGGGGCATCTTCTAAAATATCTCCACCTTCTTCACTTATTTGATTAATTGAATAATTTTTTTGAAAGTGAGGTTCTTCGATACTAATGAACGATTGGTGCGCCTTATTTTTTGGCAATTTTAGCCGACTCAATTCATAACCCGTATCGGTAAATTCACTAAAAACCAATGTTTCATTATCTAAAGATAGGGCAGGGTAGTATCCGCCAATAGGCAGAGAGGTTAAGGATTCAATTTTTTGTGTCCCTGCCAAATCTACTCGATAAATATTGTCAATACCACTAAAAGAAGCAGTGAAATACGCCATTTTATTTTTGACATATAAATCCGCCATCGTGTGGTGAGTCCACTTAGTCAACTGAGTATGTTCTTTTTCGATTAGATTATATTTGAAAATGGCTAACTGGCTATTTTTTTTGCCGATGTAGACAATATCTGTATCATTTTCTGCCCATTTGGGAAAAGCTAAAAATAAGTTTTCAGGATTGGGAATAATGCCAATAGTTTTGCCATTTTGCGGATTTAAAATAACCAAAGTATTCTTTTGTTCATGACTGATATGGACCGTTATAATTCTACCTTGAGAATGGGAAAAACTTGGAGAAAAGTACCTACCCTCAGCGGTCAATCTAGTTTTATCGCCCGATTTCAAATCGTAAAAAACGATATTCGAATAATTTAGATTACTTCTTCGAGGGTCTTGCTCATATTCCGTCCATACCGCTTTGTTGCCAACGACTGACAAATATTTTTCTGTATGAAATCCAATATTGCTTAGTTTTTTTTCTTTTCCATCCTTAATTAAAATAAGGGCATCCGTTTTTTGAAAACTAGATTTTAAACAGATAATACGATTATCTTTTAATGGATAGGGAAAACGGTAATTGGTAACTGTTTTTTTCGGTTTAGTTGCAATTTTTTGAGTAGGAGAGTGGTCTAAATTATTGTGTTGTTGTCGCCATTTTTCATTTAATTCTTCAAAGGTTTTCTGATACAAATCTTTGGTTTTTAATCCTGTTTCTCGTTTTAAAGCATTGGAAAAAGGGTAGATAAGCGGTTTATACCGAGCTGCACTATCAAAAATAGATTGCCAAAAATCATTGCCATATTTTGTTCGCCCGTACATCAACATAGCATAACCTAAGGGGTATCGGTCGGGAACAATGTCCTTAAAAGACCCATTTCTAGCTTTCTGATACCCATAATTTTTTCCATTTAATGAATTGGCTCTTTGGGCAATCGTAAAAAAAGGCACCCGACCTCGTCCTCCCTTGCTCAATGCCGTTTCCATAATCGTTGCATCTCCTTCCCAAAACCAACTTGGAATGGCGGCACTTGCTGCTAAGCCCCAACCATTTCCTCCTTGAACAATAGCAAAAAGCTTAGTAATGCCTACTTTAGCGTTGGAAAATTGTAAAGCGTGGCGATATTCATGTATGGCTAAGGCATCCAACCAATCAACGGTCCCCAATAAATTAGCAGATTGTGGAGGCGTGGCAAAAAATTCACTTCTGAAAGGAGCAATACCAACAAATCCATTTGGAATGGTTGTTTGATTATGTAGAACGATATTTATCTTTTGATTTAATTCTCCTATGGAACGTTTATTATTTTGTTCCATATAATTGACTAAATTAGCGACTCGAAGTCCTTGTTGGTCAAATTTTTTTGGAAAAATAACCCTAAATTCTTTGGTGTTAATTTGTTGCCATTCAATGGAAGCAGCGTGTGGTCCAATTTGTGCAAAAGCAAAAAGTTGTGAAGCTAAAAATAGACTTAAAATAAAATAATATTTGGGTTGGTTCTTTCGCTGCATACCTGTACTTTTAAATTCTTCGACAAAATAGTTTTTTTGTACTAGAATTAGAAAAAAATTAGATATTTTTAAGAAAAATCGTTCTTTGGAACCAAAAAAATAAAGCCCTATGCAATTTGATAATAAAATAGTCTTAATTACTGGTGCATCCAGAGGAATAGGAAAATCGACCGCTTTAG
>CAYMSC010000445.1:0-5319 GCA_964392805.1 uncultured Saprospiraceae bacterium | reverse complement strand
AAAATTTAAACATGCTCTAACAATCAATTGAATAAAAGATAATTAAAATGACCTATTTTTATCTTTTTTGACAAAAATTTAAGTCAAACGCTTAAATTTGATTGACAATAAATCAATTATACTCAAATCTCAAATTGCTTATTTTTTAAGCTTCCTTATTCCTGTATCCGTTCATGGGTAGGTGCTTGTACGATGACGGAATTATCCTTACTGAACCAAAAATTTAATATTTGCCCCACCGCGCCTGTTAAAACACCCAGTAATATTTGTAACTCCCCGTGCATTGAATTCTCTCCTTTTTTCATATTAAGGGTATCACTTACTTCAGCAAATAAAATAATGCCCAGTAATAATAAATAGCCTAACAAAAAGATAAGACTTATAATAAATTGAATCCTTGTTGTCGACATTGTTTTGATGTTTATTTAATCCTATTTTTCTAAAATAATTTTAATGAAAATTGACAATATATTGTTATGTTATTAACGATATGCTAATTATAAGAAATTATAACTATCCAAAATTCATAATTGCTGTAATTTTTACCGTTCCATCAAATGCCTCATAGCTAGTCACGCTAGCCCCTTTGATTACTGCATCTCGTGCTCTTTGAATAACTAATTAAACTGTATAAGACCCAATACATTCCGACGCCAATCAACAGACTTAAAACGAAGTGTTTAAAAAATATGGTTGGAGAAAATGCTTTACTAAAAAAGAAGTGTTAATAAATTAACTAAGTAGAGAGCGTTTTCAACCTCAATCAGTAAATGAAGGTAATCATTCATCTTCTGATTTTGATATTACAAATTTAGATTTTCCTTTCTATAATTCTAATTTTTAATGCATAAATTCGGTGAATGGTTACTTTTTCTCGGTAAATGGTCAGTTTTGTTAATATTTAGCTCTTAGTATGCAAACATCGCCGCATCTGATTCACCATACCCGAAATTTTATCGCCTCCAACATTACTGAATAGGCCTAAATCTTCTTCTCTAAATAAGGTATAATTGACATGTGGTAGCCCTGGCTTGGAATAAGTTAAAATTAAGTCTGCTAGCATGTTATAAGCTCCTTTTGTTTTGCTAGACCTATTCAAATCTCCAGAGTTAATCCCTGCAAAGTCCATGCAGTTCACCACATTGCCGAGGTGATTGATATAGCTAGACCCTGCAATTACTTGACAGCCTGCGGAAAAACTAGAAAACCCTCTTCCTGACCAATGAATGTTAATTGTTGAATTAGGATGCTTATCTAAACCCCTCGTCATTTCTTCCTGACTTTCGATAATACCATCTTTGTCCTGGTCTTTCATTCGATAGACCAAGATACCCTTGGAAGCTGGACGCAAAGCTTTATAGACTTTGGTTTTATCGCTTATCATATGCCACGCAAACCGGTACTTATGTTGACCTTCAAATAAAAAGGGAAATCCTCCTGCATTTTTGGCTTGCCCCTCTTTATTCCCAGCATGTTTCAAGTTGGGTACGGTAGACCCCCAAAAATAAAAAACCATGCCGTATAAGACTAAGACATATAAATCTCTATTTTCCGCTCTCAGATGAAAACCGTGTTTTTGCTTGCGGCGAATCCCGATTAAATGAACGGCATCTTTGCTTACATTCCAATCATTGACATGCAGCGTATCCGAGGTATTCGCACAATTTTCACAAGTCCTAATCTGCGGGCTAGGGTTCGCCTGATAATGTGCTTTTCCCTTCCGCAAAACATCCATCCATAAATCATAATCGGCCGACTCTTCGGCTCGCCCCCAATCATTAATCCATATTTCTCCATTTTTACTATTCTTCCACCAATCCATCATGGCGTAGGTGCCTTTTCCAACGTAACCATCGGGTATGCCGCCTTTATTGTCAACTGTACGCATGTACTCTTGAAAAAGGCGAACCGCAGAGAGTGTTTCATAACCAAAGATACCATCTGGCTCTTTGGAAAATAAAAAGCCTGTTTCTTTGAGAAATACTTGCGTCTCTTTAATATGTTGACCAACTACCGCTGTAAAGGGCTTCCAAGTGTTGATATTTTCGTCTCTGAAGTGAGTGTCTCTTTCTGTGATGCTGCTGCTTATGGCTGCATGATAGTTGGAAAGGTACTCTTTGGTGTTTAAGGCAGTACCTGCATCGTATTTTCCTAGGGAGATTGTTGGCTGGCTCATTTTGATTGAATTGATTGAGTAGAGAAAAATTTACAAGACAAACATAGAGAAAAAGAAGGTATATATTTTGACTTTTCGGTGAACGGTCGATTTTTCTTGGTAAAAGGTTATTTCCTTTTAAAAATACAGTTTCAAAATTTTATACTTTGAAAAAGAATAAAAAAATTATACAAATAATTAAAATCCAATTAATTATATCTTATATTTATACCGTCATAATAATCTCTCTACCTAGTAAAAAACATGAAACTCGCCAAATTATTTGCCTCCTTAAATAAAAATGAAATGAAACAGTTGCGCAAAGCAATTGATTCTCCTTTGTTCAATACCAATCCAAGAGTCATAAAGCTATTCGAAGTACTTCGTTCGGCTCATCCGCTCTTAAATAATGAGCCTAGAACGCGCAAAAAGATATTTAAAAAAGTCTTTCCTAAAGCCATTTTTTCTGATCACAAACTCCGCAAACTTTATTCAGAATTCACGAAGGTTATCGAACGTTTTTTAATTTATCAAACGGTTGAAAAAAATACGACTAATAGGCAAAAAACATTGGCATATGTTTATCAAGAACGAGGCTTAAATCAGCTTTTTAATAAGACGACTAATGATTTATTACAACAACTAGATGCTGAAGAAAAACAAAGTGCAAAACTTTATGGAAAGCAATTAGAATTGCTCTCTATGAAATATTATCACCCCTCTCACAATAAGTACAATCTAGAAGACAACACATTAATTAAAACAATGGGTTACCTAGATAACTATTTCATTTTAAGCAAATTACGTCTATCCGTTGCCTTAAAAAGCAGAGAACAAGTATTGAATGAAAAACATGATATTAAGTTATTAGAAGCGATTTTAAATATTCCTGAAGCTGCTTTACAGACAGAAAATCCATTAATTGTATTATATCTACAAGCTTACAAATTGTCTTTCAAAACAACCGCTGTCAATTTTCCTGAATTTGAAGAACGACTATTTGCTCAAATAGCTAATTTTGAACGAACCGACCAAGAAACACTATTTTTTGCAGGGCTAAATCACACAATTAAACAGAGTAATAAAGCACCCGCTAATTTTGCTAAAAAAACCTTTCAATGGTATCAATTTGGGGATAAACAAAGTTTGTTAATTTCTCAGCATACAATTCCTGAAAGTCATTTTGCCAATGCTGTTATTGCAGGCTGTAAACAGGGGAATTATCAATGGGTGGAGGAATTTATGAAAAAATATTTACCGCATCTAAATGTAGCCAATAAAGAAGTCGAGGCCGACTACTATTACGGATTGGTTTATTTCTTAAAAGAGGAATGGGATATGGCGCTCGATTTATTGATGCAAAGTGCGCATAAGCAATTATATCCACCTAGAACAAGAGCTATTCTTTGTAGAATTCTGCTTGTAAAATATTTATTAAATGACACTTACTTTGAGCTTTTAATGGCTCAATTAAATGCTTTTGAAGCATATATTAGAAGGGATAAGTATTTCTCGGAAGGCCGGCTTAATGGTCATTTGAACTTTATCCTATTGGTTAGAAAACTGGCTAGAAGGCTGCTTAGTCCCGAAAAAAATAGTAAGGTAAAAAAATGGTTTTTAACAACTATTGAGGACACTCACCCCCTTCTAGCCAAACAATGGTTAATTCAGAATATACAACAACTCATTTAACATTCTAAATGGTCAATTGTCACAATGAATCGATTGCTTTTTTGGGACTGTGTTTTTTTTGTAGAGAACATAACTAAGGAATTTTGAGGTTTTTGTTGGGACAAAACCTATTGTTAAAAAATAAAGCATCAATATCACTTAGTCGACAATAGAAGTCTAGGTGAAAGTGAGTACTTTTATTTGTTTTAATGAGAGAATTATGTTTCTAATTTGACTTATCTATAGCTTCGTTCCTATTTGAACAAAGTCTCTTTAATCGTTTCCTTTAGTTTTTAGCTAAGAAATAATGCTAATACCGTAAATTCTAGTTGAAATTTCTAAGTCAACTTAATAAACCAACAATTTATTGTTATTTAAAAATAGGATTGGAACGCCTACTTTTAGTATAAAAAGTAGTAGAAATGTTATTCTTGAAATTAAATAGAGTGTGTTCCAACCTTAATCAATCAATCAATCAATCAATATAAGTATTCATTTGCTGATAAAACAAATATAATGTCAACTAATCAGTATACAAAATTTTAAGCGCCAAATTCGGCGAACGGTCACTTTTTCTCGGTGAATGGTTGCTTTCTTTTAAACTCAACCTCAAGTCGTATATTTCTTAATATTTCCATTGTCTAAAAAGCTCCCAAACTACTATTCCCGCACAAACAGAAATATTAAAAGAGTGCTTAGTCCCAAACTGCGGCACTTCCAAACATTCATCAATCAAATTCATCGCTCCTTGACTAACCCCTCTGACCTCATTACCGAATACTAAAGCTATTTTTTTGTCAGCAGGCCATTTAAAATCAGGTAAGGAGGTACTGCCCGCTGCTTGTTCTACAGCAACTACATGGTAGTTGTCTTTTTGTAATTGGGTAATGACCGTTTCTGTTTCGGAGACGTGTTCCCAAGTCATCGAGTCCGTAGCTCCAATGGCGGTCTTCAAAATTTCTCGATGAGGTGGTTGTGCCGTAATGCCACAGAGATAAATTTTTTCCAGCGCAAACCCATCTGCTGTTCTAAATGCAGAACCAACATTCAATCCTGAACGGATATTATCTAAGACTAGGACGATGGGTGTTTTTTTTGTTATTTTAAAACCTTCTACAGTGAGTCGGTTTAATTCTTGTAATTTGAGTTTGCGCATATAAATGTTTAACGACTTTTAGTTGTTATAAAACGAGAAAATAATTTTGTAAAGATAGGGTTTATGAGGGAATAGAGTACCGACGAATTCATTCGTCGCTGAATCATTCCACAACGAATTCATTCGACGGGTACAGATAAATTTCTTTTTAGTATTTTTATTCTGAAGTAAAAAAATTAGACATTAATAGGTTGTACGGATTTAACGGATTAGGCATGAACAAACGATGTTTGTTCATGCCTAATCCGTACGACCTATTCTACTAGTTTAACAAGTTAATCCTACTAAGTAACGGCAAAACAATAACTTGAACATCTAGGACGGCTTCTTTTGATCC
>CAYMSC010000444.1:0-5344 GCA_964392805.1 uncultured Saprospiraceae bacterium | reverse complement strand
AAATAATCACAAGTCTCATTCACTCGAACATCATTTCCCTTATGTCGCATCCCAAACGGATAATAAGCACTAATATCTGACACTTCATTATCTTCAATACTTCCATTCCCATTTTTATCCGAAAACAAAACCCGCTGATTCCCTAAATGGTCTGCAATCTGAAATTCATACCCTTCAAAAACACCCTTATCAAAAAATAACCGACCCTCCTCAATATAAACCGCCTCAATGGTATCATGCTGATATTCTGTTCCTATAATATAATCTTGTTTTAGAATAGGAATGGTAAGACCATCTCTTTTGACTGCCTTTTGTACCTTTGTCCCATCTGCTAAATACAACCATTCAATAACATTGCCATTATCAAAAGTAACTTTATACGGCAAGTTTAAATAATTATAATCGGTGGTAATTCCTTT
Source organism: uncultured Saprospiraceae bacterium (assembly GCA_964392805.1). GTDB lineage: Bacteria > Bacteroidota > Bacteroidia > Chitinophagales > Saprospiraceae > JAFMDF01. Next base: position 4,925 of record CAYMSC010000444.1, on the reverse strand, counting down.
ATTGGGGTCGCTCGTTTGATTCCCATTTGAATCGTAAAGATAATCATTTGTAGAACGCTGCACAAATCCGTCTGTTTCATAGCTGCCTTGTGGACAATCTTCAATCTTTGCTATAAAATCGGTTCCTGCTTTAGCATGGAAACCTGCTTTTAGGGTAATTTCGGTTCCTGCTTGATAGGTGATACTAGCATTTTCATTCACGGGATTATCGGCGATAATTATCTCTTCAACTGCGTGCATTTCTGTATTATCAAGTGCTTGATGAATTACTTTGTTTGATGGACAGGGTGCAGTATCGGTTATTGTTTTTAAACGATTGCTATCGGTAGCATATCCATAACTTAAATTATCTATTTGTTGAGCTTGAAAATTAGTTCCATTATCATACACTCCTCTTCTGGTCAAATTAGTAATGTTTCCTCTAGCATCATAATCATAAGTTGTCCCATAATCATTATTAGGACTATCGAAATTAGCCGTTGTTAATCTATTTAAAAAATCATAAGTATAGCCATAAGTTTGAGCAATTCCTCCTTTTACTTGCCAACTAAGACTAGCAATGTTCCCATCATATTGAGCGGTTGCTCCTAGCCCTGCATTGGCTTGATCGTATTGAAGGTTTAGCGAAAACAAATCATCCGTAGCCATTGAGCTGTTGATACCACTTAGGAAACGATTGGGCAAATAATCATAATTGATTGCTTGTAGAAAATTATTGCTATTATTTCCGCCTAAATATTTAGTTTGGAGTAAATCTTTAATGTTATATTCTAAGTTGCAGACTTCACTAGAAAATACCCCAATTCCCGAAATCAAATGGTTGTTTCGGATTTTTCTGCCTTGGTGGTCAAAGTAATCCCTATTTTGGGTGACAAAATCTAAAGCAGTTCCTGGATTATCAAAATAATGAAAACGGACCGTTCGAGTCAAATTATCTAAGTAATCGTATTTGAAGGTAGTTCTATCAAAACCACCTACATGGTTATCTGAATCTATTTGTTTTAAACGGCCAAAAGGTTCGTATAAATTGATATTGATGAGGCGATTCGCTTGGGCGGTATTACCATCCAAAATAGCCGTTTCAGTATAATGGATTCTGCCTTTATAAATCGGGTCATTTTGTGGACTAGGTGGAGCAATATTTTGACCTGCTTCCTCCAAAAAGTGTTGTTGGTCTTTTGGGACAATAATATCTCTAATGCCCGCAAAATTAGTTGCACCTTCTCCATCCCAAAAAGTCTTGGACCAAACCTCATTAACCGTAGTAGGCGTTGTGTTTAGCCCTGTAATAATCGGTCGTCCATAACTATCATACTCCGTCACCATCCATTTACCATCTGCTCGTAAATTCCCATCTTTGAAGGCAATCGGTAAATTTCTAGGTTCATAAATCATTTCCACTTTTTCTGCATCAGGCACTTTCTTTTCCAACAAATTATTTTCTCCCGAATAGAGATAGGTATAAATCAGTTCAGCATCCGTAAAACTAGCCGCAGGAGGAATAATAGTCGTTGGTCTTTCTTTGTTATCATAGCGTGTATAAGTATTGGTTTGCTGACTCCCAGATTGGTTTTGTGTGCTAGTCAGAATCGCTTTTCCTCTTTTATCCGAAAAACCAATTGTCCTATCGCCCGTTTGCGTGCCATTTCCATCTGGTTCAATATTGGTAATCGTGTTTAGTTCCCCGACGGCATAGGTGATACCCGTACCGGGAATCGTAATAGCTGTTTCATTGCTGCCATACAGCGTATGACTAGGATACCATTGGGGTGGAGTGACTTTAATCGCTCGATTAAGTGGAGAAGCTTCGTAATCCGTCTGTGTAAAATCTGTCCCATTTGGAACGTTTTGAAAAGAACCATCTTCCAAAGGACTGGCAAAAGGTTCATACGTTTTAATGACCCGATGTTGATTGTCATATTCCACCGCTGTGATTATATCCTTGGGAGCATCAGCATCAGGCGAATGCTTAACTTGAACGGTTTGTAACGTCCGTCCAAGCCCATCCATATATTGCCTTGTTGTGAGTTCTCTTAAATCACTTAAATTAAAATTATCTGGTTGAAAAGTAATTTTCTGATGGACAAAATTAGGAGTATTCCCACCTCCTTTATATTCATAATCAATATCCGTAATCACATTTCCATCTCGTGCATTTATTTGGATTAAGCGCATCAAAGGGTCAAAATCATAATCCGTATCTTGTCCATCAATATCAATAGTTTCTCTTGGAATACTTGTTCCATCAAAATAATGGGTCACCCATTGAAAATCTTCATAAGTGCGGACAGTGATTTTTTTGTTGACTGTATTCCATGTGTAAAATTCCGTTTCCCATCCTTTACCTGTGGAATTAAGCGGTTTACCAACTACCATATTATACGCCCCAATCAATTCAAGCGTGTCCCAACCATTATTCGGACCTGTTACTTGTGCCGTTCCATTGGCATCCCAAGTCATTTCATAATCTTCAAATAGATAGGGATAAATGGGGGCTAAACCACTACTACCTTTTTGTCCAAAAGTATCAAAGAAATCACAATTTATTCGCTTACCGCCTGTTTGGGTGATTGTTCCATTATCATTGACTTTATTGAGGACTTCAATTGGTGTCGCTATTTGATTTCTTGCGACCATTGAATCGTAAACTGTTTCCGTAAAATCAAATGGATATTTGTATTCGGTAATAAATTCCAATCCATCTGAATTGGTCATGCTCATACCAACGGGGGCTAAATGGCGGTTTAAATTGTCATACTCATAAATCATCTGGGTACTTACCCCATCTTGAAAATTCGTGACCACCGATTGCTGAAACTGATAAGGGGAGATATTTTGATAAGTATTGTGAAAATACCAATTGAGTTCTCTACAAGCAATAGGAGCAGCAGTTTTGATAATTAAATTAGGGGATTGAGTCGTGCTAATTACCCGAGCCGTTACGCTGGATTGACTCACCATTGAATTTAGATTATTGGCGACCTTAAAAGCACTCGTTTTCTCAGATTTTCCTTTGTCTACCTTTAATTGGGCAGGTGGGCGAGGAAATTGATTCACAAAATTGAAAAAGGGGTCGAAATCTCCAAAGAAGGTGTAAAGATTATACCCATTATCTGCTTCACTATTGCCTAATATTTCCTTAACTGCTTTATATCCTAGACTTATTCCGTCCAAGCCCCCTAATGGAACGATGCTATTATCCGTAAAATAAGCGGCTTGGACAAGTCCCATTGCCTGTCCCCCGTCCGTAATTGCTTCCCCATCTACAAAATAGGCATATTGAGGAATTTGAAATAAAATACCACTCGATTCATTTGGTTGTGTTTCACTTTTGTATTCATACATTTTAACCACATCGGGATTCAAGCCTAGCCCATCCTTAGTCGTTATTTTACGAATCCGCAGCCCACCTGCAGAACGAGTCCCATTAAATGGGTCACTTATGGTAAAAAGAGCAAAACGAGCTTGTCCATTATCACTACTCACTTCAAAAACATAAGGAACATTTAAGTCTAAACCGCCTAAATTGTTTAGGGGTACATCGTCTCGAATTTCAAAACTTTGGCTACTATTTAGATTAAACGTGTAATAACCTTCCTGCACAGGATTATTTGGATTACTAACATTTAAGGCTCGAATGACTAAAGTTGGTAAGGGCAAATTACAATCAAGGGTGCCATCTGCATCATCATCTATAATTTTGGTAAGGGTGGCGGTAAAATAAGCCCTATCTAGTTCACCTTGTGAGGTAAAAGTATAAGCCGTATTGCTTGTTCTTTCATTTTCCCCACAACATTGTAATTCTAAAGGATTGGGGCAGCTTCTGATTTCTGGAACTAAGGTTTCCGTTTCTGCTTGAATCTGTCCATAATAATCATTCAATTCATAATCAAACTCAACAGAACCACCCAAAGGGTTATTGATTTTTTTTAGTATGCCATATTTTGTATGGTCAAGACTAGGGGTTCGATTGGCTTGTCCTTCGGTTAAGACTCTTCCATTGGGAAGGATGAGCCGTGTGTCTTTAGGCAGATTAATCGAATAATTATTATTAGCGGTCTGCCCATTGAAAAAGCCCCAGCTATCAGTTGCTTTGTTTAAACGTTGGGGCATATAGGGTGAGCCATCCCCATTTAATGGTCCTTCATATTCAAAAGTATAAGGAGGAATCTCAATATTAGTTCCAGTACAGGAGACTTCTTGCAAGGATAAAAGCCGAAGCCGCTTAGATTCTGACCGTTCATTGACAGGAAAAGCAGTATCTTTAAAGTAATCGTAATCGAAGCGAAAGCGTTTACAAAATTGAGTGCCACTTGCAATAGAAATCGAATCCAAACGGTAGGAAGTACCATCTAAATCTTCTCGAACAGTATTGGCATCGAAACTAACCGTTTCGGTTGGACTAGTAATGGCCGCTAGACGCATCCCTCGTGTCACTTGGGTCGTGGTATAGAAATGGTTGGCATCATAAGAAGAACCAACACAATCTTGTCCTGCTGACCAAGAATTATAGCCAATACCCTCACAACCTGTATAAAAAATCTTGCAAGAGGAAGGTGTTTTATAATTATAATGTTCGATTTCATAATCAAATGTGATATTATCTACGCCATCAAAAGATTGGATGCGCAGCAGATACCAAGAAGAAATCCGCTCCATATCTCCTTGATTAATCGTTCTTTCTTGGGCAAATCGATTATCCATATTATCCTTACCAAAAATGTATTTAGTCCCATCGGGAGAGATAATTGTAAAACCTAAGAATGGACCTCCTGTTCCCGTATCTTCCACTAGTTTTAAATCTTGTTTAGGCACAAACTCCACCATCCCAGGACCATCCCCTGTGAAATAAAAGCGTCCCGAAATTCCATTGGGTAGTGAGAAATTAAACAGGTCCGGTTCTCCATCGCGATTCCCAATTATTG
>CAYMSC010000443.1:0-5370 GCA_964392805.1 uncultured Saprospiraceae bacterium | reverse complement strand
AGCGGCACTATTTATAGTGTATAAAATGGGATTACCTTTCATTAAATTTATTCTGTGGGTAATCGTAAGAACTCCAAGTTCTGGAAACTCTAAGCATTTTAGAATAAAGTCTAACTAATATATTGGTAATTTTTTATACTGAAATCGCTACTTCTGTCAACTTATTTAAAGCCCCACTTATTTTCTCCAAAATTGCCGCATTTTCAGTAATGCCATGTCTGTTTTTTAAATAAAGCGGGTCATTATAAGCCACTTTTACGGTGCCAGACGCTTCTTGATAAACCAATATCTTCTGCGGTAAATCCAAGCCAATAGTTTGAGCATTTTGCATTAATGGCGTACCTAATCTAGGATTACCAAACATAATAATTCTAGTGGGTAATAACTCCAAATCTACCGTAGCTGCATTACCTCGATGATTTAATTCAGCAATGATTTTGAGATTCGGATTATTATCTATGACGGTTCTTAATCGTTGATAAGTTTGTTCAAAATCGACTTTACTAGTTTTAGTGATAATGCCTGTTTCTAACATAATTTTGAAGTTGCTTTTATAAGTATTTTGACTTGTTAAAAATGTTTTACTCCGTAAAAACACCTTCTGCCTTCTTTTAGTTTGTAAAAGCCAAGACTTTTTTGTTCATGGAACAAATACTAAGTAATAACGAAAAAATAACTTCCGCATTTGATTTTTCAATTGAATGTTTTTATCATAGGTTTTCAACCCATTACAAAGCAGCCCATCCTCTTCGAGGTTCACCCGTACGGGTTCATATTTGAAAAATGCGGAACTTATTTTTTCGTCGGCTCTAAATTAGGAGAATATAAAATCGACATATTAATAATATATCTGAAATCTAAAGTACTTTAACTATATTTGTTCTCTTTGATAAAGTGATTCCATTTATATCCTATCATTCAAAACGTAAAACCATGGGAAAGTTCCTCGCCACCATTTATGGGATATTTGCTTATTTGCTTTTTCTCGTTGCGGCCCTTTATATGGTAGGGTTTTTAGCCAATTATATGGTACCGAAATCTATTAGTTCCACACCAGTAAGTTCGGTGGGGCAAGCAGCTATTATCAATCTACTCTTGCTCAGCGTATTCGCCATACAACATAGTTTAATGGCTAGAGAATCGTTTAAAAAATGGATAACTAGTTTTATGAATCCTGCTATAGTGCGGAGTACCTACGTGCTACTATCTAACCTAGCTTTATTTTTATTGTTCTGGAAATGGCAACCGATGGATATGGTTATATGGGAAGCAAAAAGTGAAACGGTTTATTGGATAGTGATGGGAGTGTTTGGTTTGGGGTGGATAGTCGTTTTGGCGTCTACCTTTATGATAAATCATTTTGAGCTAACAGGTTTGCAGCAGATTTATAATAATTGGAAGGATAAGCAACCCGAAAATTCAAGTTTTCAAATTAATTATCTCTATAAATTTGTTCGACATCCATTGATGCTTGGTTTTTTAATGGTCTTTTGGGCAACGCCTTACATGACCCTTGGACACCTTTTATTTACAGGTATTATGACGGTTTATATCTTTGCTTCTGTAAAATATTTAGAGGAAAAAGACCTTCGGAAAGCTATTGGAACAGCATATGAGGAATACCAAGAAAAAGTACCGATGATTATTCCTTTTACTAAACGTGGGAAGTGAAAAATAGACTATATCTAAATAAAATTTCTATATTTACTGCTTTTGAAATTAAGACTATAATCATGAATAGAGGAGTAATTATATTAGCGAATGACAATAATACAAAAGTACCTGCCTTCTCCAATAATGGAGATACATTTTGGATTTGAGCTGATGAACTCAAAGCTGCAACAGGTTTTGATTGTGGGATTTTTACCTCCAAAAACAAACTCCCAACAAGCTTTAGTATTACTGAAAAAATAAATTTACCAGAAGAATTTTGAATTGAATCTTTTTCCCATAGGTTTTCAACCCATTGAAAAAAGAATCCATTTCAAAATTAGTAAATTTATTTTTTCAGAGTTCCTTAAGTTAATTACAGAGAGGAGCAGAGAATAATAGATTTTATTAAATAAAACGATAGCTTATGAATCTTAAAGTTGGATTACTCGGTGGTGGTTCTTGGGGGACTACGGTGGCTTCTCTTACTGCCCGAAACTGTCCTACCAAAATATGGGCAAGAAATACAAAAACGGTTGATGAAATTAATCAATACCACCGAAATGAAAAATACCTTCCTGGAGCAAATTTGCCACAGTCCTTAAAAGCGAGTCATTCAATTAAAGATACCGTAAAAGATGCAGATGTGATTGTAATGGGGATTCCTGCTCAACATTTTCGACAGGTATTAAAAGATGCTCGACCGCATATTCGACCTTGGGTACCCATTATTAGTTTATCCAAAGGATTGGAAGTTGGCACCATGATGCGAATGACCGAAATAATAGAAACAGAAATGGAAGGGCATCCTGCTGGTGTATTAACGGGACCTAATCTAGCCAAGGAAATTGTTAAGGGGCAAGCAGCAGCTAGCGTGATTGCTATGGTGGATGATACGATTGCTCGAAAATTGCAAAAAGTATTTAAAACTGGCTTATTTCGAGTTTATACCAATGATGATGTGATAGGTTGCGAATTAGGTGGGGCATTAAAAAACATTATCGCTATTGCAACTGGGATGGGGGATGGTAGTGGTGCTGGAGAAAATACTAGAGCTGCTATAATCACCAGAGGATTGGCAGAACTCTCTCGACTTGGTATTGCTATGGGAGGACAACCTGCTACTTTTGCAGGATTAGCTGGTATGGGAGATTTAGTGGCTACTTGTTCTAGTGAGAAAAGTAGAAATAGAACAGTTGGTTATCAGTTAGGCTTAGGGCGTAAAATAGCCGATATTATTGAGGAAATGGCAGAGGTTGCAGAGGGCGTAAAAACAGCTAAAGTAGTTATGGAATTAGCTGAAAAATATAATATAAATATGCCTATTGCTACGGAGGTTTATAAAGTATTATATGAAGAAAACACCGCCAGAGATGCCTTTAGAGGATTATTGAGAATGGATGTAGGCTCGGAATCAGAACCAGGATAATATACTAACTAATGACAGTTTAAATTACCGAAAATATATTAGACTTGTTACCCTTTAAATTACAGTCATCTGAAAATGCCTTTTTCTGCTATTTTTTGCCAAAAAATAAATCAATAGCGGTGCTATTCATTGATTTTTTGACAAAAACTATCAAAAAAATTCAAATTTCAGCTAACTATTTTCAAAGGGTAACAAGTCTATTTAAGCATATCCAAATCATAAATCATAGTTCATACATCTTAAATCCATCTAATTTTTAAAACTAGATAGATTTATGATGTACGATGTATGATTTCAGATTTAGATAAGCTAGGTTTAGAATACTGATTGTCAGATATTTGCATTTTAAAGTCTGACCTCTGACAGAAAAATGTAGCCCCCCATCCCTTCGGGTTCGGAATTAGCATTCCTCATGGTCTGACCTCTGACCTCTTTTGTCCAGTAGTAAGTAAATTCTCAATTTGCATAGCTTAAATGTACCGACGAATTCATTCGTCGGTACATTGAGAACTTACCAAAATTCATCATCCAATCATTAGTGCGCTGCGCTTATGAATCTTCGATTTCAAAATTGACCTTAATTAAACCTCTTGCAAAACAGGTACAGGCTCAAACTGATTACTCGTATTCTTAGCTCCTCCTGCTTTCAAAGCCTTATCACCAGCAAAGAAGGTTTTGTGGTCATCTCCTAAGTCTGAACCTGACATTCTTTGATGTTTTACACAGGTTACTCCTTTACGGATTTCTTGACGTTGAATATTTTCTACATAAGCCAGCATTCCTTTTTCACCATAATATCCTGCTGTTAAGTTATTCATTTGCAAAGCCGTTGTGTGATAAGTAGGTAAAGTAATTAAATGGTGGAAAACGCCTGCATCTCGAGCGGCATCCACTTGAAAAGTACGAATCATATCATCTGCTCGATTTGATAATGGGGTATTATCATATTTAGCAGCCATTAATTCGGCACGATTATAAGCAGAAACATCTTCCCCTGCCTCCTTCATGATATCATACGCTTGCTGGCGGAAGTTAATCGTCCAATTAAAAGAAGGAGAATTATTATAAACTAATTTAGCATTGGGTATTTGCTCCCTAACCTGATTTACCATGTGAGCAATTTGACCGACATGGGGGGTAGGCGTTTCAATCCAAAGTAAGTCAGCACCGTTTTGTAAACTAGTTACACAGTCCAAAACAACACGATCAATATTTGTTCCTTCTCTAAACTTGTACAATCCATTTGGCATCCGTACTGGACGTACCAATTGACCGTTTCTTTTTAATAAAACTTCATTGTCATTCACTTCATGGATAGCAACTGGTTCTGCTTCAACAAAATCTAGGTACTTAGAGGCTAAATCACCTTTCTCTTTAGAAACAGGTAACTTTTGAGTCAAACCAGCACCTTCAGAATCTGTTCGTGCTACAATAACGCCATCTTCTACCCCTAATTCTAAAAAGGCATAACGTAGAGCATTCAATTTAGCAATAAAATCCTCATGTGGAACTGTTACCTTACCATCTTGGTGACCACATTGCTTAGCATCCGAAACTTGGTTTTCAATTTGTAATGCACAAGCTCCTGCCTCAATCATTTTTTTGGCTAATAAATAAGTGGCTTCTTCATTGCCAAAACCTGCATCAATATCTGCTATAATAGGAACAATATGTGTTTCAAAGTTGTCGATTTCTGCTTGCACGTCTTCTCCTGCATCTAATCGGCGAAATAAATCATTTAATTCAACCGCATCAGCCTGACACAAGAAAGTATATAGTTCTTCAATCAATTTAGGTACAGCCGTCTTTTCGTGCATGGATTGGTCTGGTAATGGTCCAAATTCAGAACGCAAGGCAGCGACCATCCAACCAGAAAGATATAGATAGCGCTTAGCGGTTGTCCCGTGGTGTTTTTTTACCGCAATCATTTTTTGTTGCGCCACAAATCCATGCCAGCAACCTAAAGACTGGGTATAATTGGAAGAATCTGCATCGTATTCAGCCATATCCTTACGCATGATAGCAGCGGTATATTTTGCAATGTCTAATCCTGTTTTAAAACGATTTTGTACAGCCATCCGTGCTGCATTTTCTGAACTAATTGCCGTCCAAGTAGCTCCATATTTTTCTTTGATTGAGCGTACTTTCTCTATGGCAGATTGATAAGTTGACATAATGATAAATTTAATTTATTTTTTAAATATGTTTAGGAAATTTGAGTATATGATTAACTTAACTTAGTGTATTGTTTTTCTCTAATTATGATATTTTTTAATACGCGCCTAGCCTCA
>CAYMSC010000442.1:0-5380 GCA_964392805.1 uncultured Saprospiraceae bacterium | reverse complement strand
TATCGATTCCGATTTGTATCGGAATTGGTTTCAAAGCTCTGTTAAGAGCCTAAACTAGGAGGATAGGACCCACGGATTTAGCTGATTAGGCTGATTTTAACGGATTTTCTTTTAGGGCGTGTTCTTATTTGAGATTGAGGTTGAATTTGAGATTGTCGGTTATCGGTTGGCAAAACCGACAACTGATAATCGATTACTTTTTTCTACACACGACATTCCTTTGATACTTATTAAATAAATATTCTTCTTCTCCCATGCTAATTTATCAAACATCCAACCATCAATTTTTATCAGTTTTTTGCCATTAGGAGAACTTTTTACACAACCCCTACCAACAAGTAGCCTTACATTTGATACACTGCCAATAAAAATGTCCTAAACCGAACATTGATTGACCATTTTCGGACAACCATTAATTGACTTTAATATTAAAATAATTTATAATTATCTGATAATTAGATGATTAAATCTTTGGCATATGTGTTGAACTGTTTTTGAAAATAAATTTGTCATCCGACTGTTTTTAAAAAAAATCATTATGCAATTTAACACTTTCAAAATAGCTATTAGAACTTTAAAGAAAAACAAGCTGTATGCGTTTATCAATATTTTGGGTTTGATGATTGGTATTGCTGCCGTATTACTTATTTTTAGAATGGTTAATTATGAGTTGAGCTTTAACAAAAATTTTGGACAATATGAAAATATAGTTAGAGTCATTTCTTTTGAACCCTACGAAAAAGGAGAGGATGCTCATGATTATTGCGTGCCTTTGCCAGCAATGGAATTAATGAAAACAGAGATTCCGCAATTTGAAAAAAGCGCAAGAATTTATGAGACTTGGGCAAATCTAACCGTACCAAATCCAGACGGTGGCGCACCATTGAAAAAATTTGCAGTACCTGACGATAATACGGCGATGTTTGCCGACCCTGATTTTTTATCCATTTTTGATTTTGAATTATTAGCAGGCGAAAGTGGAGCGGTATTGAAAGAACCGAGTACCATTGTGCTGACAAAAACTTGGGCAGAAAAATGTTTTGGAAATTGGGAAAATGCCGTAGGAAAAACTTTGATGATAGATAATTTAATTCCTGTAAAAGTAACAGGTGTTTTAGCAGAATTGCCCACAAATTGTGATTTCTCTTTTCCTTATTTAATTTCTTACCAAACCGTACAAAATAATGAATCCACCTTTTTTTATGGAGGTGGCTGGTCAAGTTGTAGTTCTAACAACCAATTTTTTGCTAAACTTCAGGATAGCAACCAATTTCAAGCTGCTGAATCCGTTCTTGGAAAACTAGGTGCAAAAGAATATACGGATTCAGATAATAGACAGGACCGATTTCATCAACTTCAACCACTTGCTACTTTGCATTATGATGACCGATATAGCAATTCTGGAACACATATGGTGAGTAAAAATCGACTTAAAGTATTGGGGTTTATTGGTTTATTAATCCTAATAATCGCTTGTTTCAATTTTATTAATTTAGCAACAGCACAAGCTACTTTACGAGCTAAAGAAGTAGGCGTAAGAAAAACCTTAGGCAGCCGACCGATAGACTTGATTTATCAATTTATGACAGAAACAGGCGTTATTGTTTTAATTGCAGTGCTTTTAGGGACCAATTTAGCGGCGATTAGTTCCCCTTTATTGCAGTATGTTTCAGATGTACCCAATGAACTTCCTTTTTTAAATGACCCCAAGGTTTTAGGATTTTTAGCGACTATAACTGTAATCGTTACTGTTTTATCAGGACTTTATCCTGCATTTAAATTGTCCAGATTCCAACCTGTAGAAGCCTTAAAAAGTAAAGTGTCAAAAGAGTCTTTTGGCGGCATTTCCTTGAGAAAAGGTTTAGTTATTACCCAATTTGTCATTGCTCAAGCCTTGATTATCGGTGCAATTATTACGATTAATCAATTGGATTATATGCGTTCTAAAGATTTGGGATTTACCCAAGATTTAGTTTATACTTTTAATTTTAATATAGATGAAGCTAGTGTTAATCGCCATGCTGCCTTAAAACAAACCCTTTTACAAATTCCTGAAGTAGAATCTGTTAGTTTTAGTAGTGACCAACCCTTGTCTGGGAATACTTGGATAGGAAATTTTTCTTACGCTTCTCGACCAGAAGATGAAGATTTTGATATTGCTTCTAAATTTGTAGATGAAGATTATGCTAAAACTTATGGCTTGGAATTACTAGCTGGAAAGTGGTTGGGCAATGTTGACACGATGCGAAATTGCGTGGTGACGATGACTACTTTAAAAAAATTAGGAGTGGATAATCCAGCAGAAGCTATTGGGCAAACTATTACTAGAGGGCAGCGCCTAACATTACCAATTGTAGGCGTAGTGAAAGATTTTCATACGCATTCTTTACACAAAGAACATATTCCTTTGATGTTGCTTAATAATAAAAAGTTCTACTGGTCGACTGGGGTTAAAATCCGTCCTGATAATGTGCAAGCAACCGTAGCGGCTATTAAAAATGGATTTGACGAGGTTTTGCCAGAACAAGTATTTGTTGGTCGTTTTTTTGATGAAAACATCGCTCAATTTTATGAAGATGATGCTAAAATTTCTGCCACTTGCAAGGGTTTTGGACTCCTTGCTATTTTGATTTCTTGTTTGGGTTTATTCGGCTTGGCTACGCATTCGGCAAACCAACGTATTAAAGAAATTGGTATTAGAAAAGTTTTGGGTGCAAGTATTCCTGGCATTATCAGTTTATTGTCTAAAGACTTTTTACAACTAGTGTTAATTGCCTTATTATTAGCTGGACCATTGGCGTATATGGCAATGAATAAATGGCTGAATAATTTTGAATTTAGAGTAGATATTCAATGGTCGGTCTTTATCATTGCAGGTATTATTGCATTGCTAATCGCTTTTTTAACAGTAAGTTATCAAGCAGTAAAAGCGGCGGTGTCTAATCCGATTAAGGCGTTGAAGTCTGAATAGCCTTTAGACTTGTCTTTTTTCTAACACCCCATCGAAATAAATCAATGGTTTGATAATATACCCTTCCAACTTAAAACATATTGTCTATCTTTATCGTTTTTTGATAGTACCAAAAATATTAAAAAATGATGAAGCAGTACCTTCTTTTTTGCCTTTTTTTCCTAAGTAGTCTTACACTATTTGCGCAAGTAGACCATTGGGAAACGGCTGTTTATGGTTCTGATACATGGCGATATTTTGTTGGGAATAGTGAACCTCCTTTTGTTTGGAAAAATTCTACTTTTAACGATAGTAATTGGTTGAGTGGCCAAGGAAGTATTGGCTATGGGGATGGGGATGATTTGACAGAAATTCCTCCTACTTTTGCGGTATACATCCGAACGAAGTTTGATATTACCAATTTAGAGGCAATTAGTGCTGTTATCTTACAAGCGGATTATGATGATGCCTATGTGGCTTATTTGAATGGGGTAGAAATTGCAAGAGCGAATATTATTGATAATTTACCACGATTTGATTCGGAAACCGTAACGGACCACGAAGCTACTTTATATCAAAATAGAGGCGTAGAATCTGTTTTTTTACCCGACAATACCATAGAAGATTTATTAGTTGAAGGAGAGAATGTTTTGGCCATTTCTGTTCATAATAGATTCGGGCCTCAGTCTTCTGATATGACGGCTAATTTTTTCTTAACCTTGGGTATTAATGATAGCTCCAATGATTATCGACCAACGCCAAGTTGGTTTGTCAACCCTTTCTTTGATTCCACACTTCCCATTGTTAAAATTGAGACGAGCAGTATTAGCACTTTGAATGGAGTGAATCAAATTAGTGGAACAATTGGAATTGTTAATAATTCTTCTGGTCGTAATAATTTTTTTGATGCCCCAAATGAATATGTAGGAAATATCGGAGTGAAATATAGAGGAGAGTCTTCTCAATCTTTTGCAAAAAAAAGTTTGGCGGTTGAAACATGGGATGAATTAGGGAATGACTTAGACACTAGTTTTTTAGATTTCCCAACCGAGGAGGATTGGATATTTCATGGCCCTTATTCGGATAAATCTCTGATGCGCAATGTGCTAACGATGCACTTAGCGCAAGAAATGGGGCAGTATGCCAGTAGAACTAAATACGTTGATTTATATATTGATGGAGATTATCAAGGTATATATGTCTTGATGGAAAAAATTAAGCGAGATAAGAATAGGGTAGATGTTGCCAAATTAAAAGAGACAGATATTGAAGGAGATGAATTGACAGGAGGTTATATTTTTAGAATTGATAAAGAAGAAGCCCATTGGTTTTCTAGGTTTAATATCTTTAGTAATACTCGACCATTAGAATATCAGTTGGTTTATCCCGATATTGATAGGGTTCAGCCAGCGCAATTCGCTTACATCCAATCTTATGTAGATAGTTTTGAAAGAGCCATTTTTGCCCCAAATTTAGTATTCGGAGGTAAATCTTTTGATGAATATATGGATTTAAATTCTTTTGCGGAAGCCCATTTAATGAATGAACTGGGTAGAAATGTTGATGGCTACCGATTGAGTAGTTATTTTCATAAACGAAAAGATAGCAATGGTGGAAAAATATTTGCTGGACCCATTTGGGATTTTAATTTAGCATTTCGGAATGCCGATTATTGCCAAGGTGCAGATACAGAAGGCCTTATTTATTATAATTTATGTGATGGTGGCTATCCTTTTTGGTGGGATGTTTTATTGAATAATACGGAATTCCAATCTATTACCCGATGTCGTTGGGAGGAACTTCGAGAAGGGGCTTTTCATATTGATTCTATTTTTGCTTTTATCGACGAACAGGTCCAAATTATCGAACCTTCTTTAGACCAAAATTTTGCTAAATGGGATGTTTTTGGTATTTACCTTTGGCCAAATCCTTTGCCTTTAGCCAATTCTCATGCGCAAGAAATTTCCCTACTAAAAAATTGGCTATCAGATAGATTGGATTGGATGGATGCAAATTTGTCTGGAGCTTGTAATAATACAATAGTTGGGCTAGAGGATATTGCAGTCAATAATTCATTTTCAATTATACCTAATCCTACCCAATCACAGTTTCAAATTGCCTTTTCCCAACCTGTGAACGGCAATATTAATTCGATATTTATGATTAATGCAGTGGGGCAACAGTTTAACGTAGCTTTTGATGCAGGAAGTTTATCGGTAGATGTATCTAATTTTGCTACTGGCTTATATTTTGTAGGGATAGAAATTGACGGAAAAACTTATTTAGAGAAGGTGGTGATATATTAGTATTTATTCTAAAATAAATAGGGTGCAATCGAGATTTGTCCTCTTTAAATAGTGCCGTAGGTACTAATTAAAATTTAATTTTCAATTTTAAACCACCTTCAGCGGAAATTGAAGTTGAGGTTGA
>CAYMSC010000441.1:0-5435 GCA_964392805.1 uncultured Saprospiraceae bacterium | reverse complement strand
AAATGGGACTCGGGGGAGACAGGAGTAGATGCCGTTAATGCTATCCCTAAATAGGGTGCATATGCCACATTTCTAAAATAAACATCTGCTTTGATTGTTCCATACATCACATAAAAAGCGTGCAATATCCAACAACTGATAGCTATATAAACTAGCGTAAAAATATTTTTTAAAATGTTTTCTTTTAATAGACTTGTTACTCTTTAAAAATGGACTTAATGCCTTGATAACCATTGAAATTGCTAGATAATAGGCGTGCCAACTATTTTTTGATAAGCCTAAAATCAAGCTAATTTTATCAATTCATTAATTTTCAATGCTTTACGATTTTAAGTGAATTAATATCGTTTTCGCTAAGTGTTGATAATCAATTATTTAGGAAAGTAACAAGTCTAATAAAGATTTTAAACCGAAATAGGTATAAATATCTAGGAGCAAATAAATGGCAACGATGGCAAAAAAGGTGTTGATTGGCATGGTTCAATTTTGTTAGGGCAGCCCTTGTGGTTGCTCTATTAAAGACAGAAAATGTTCAGCTTTGGTCAACCACAAGTGATTGCACCTACCTGATTCCTATTGGTTAGTTAGCGTTTATTAATACACCAGTGCCCTTAATATTTGCTTCGATGCGTGGATTTCCTTGGTAAAGTATAGAACCCTGTCCAAAAATACCACATGCAAGAGAAGTTGTTACTAGCACTTCCATATTACCTTGACCATAATTGGTTAAAACTGCTCTTTCTGTTTCCAAATTAAAAGCCAAAAGATTCCCAATACCTTTAAGGATGAAACTAAGTTCAGGGGTATAGCCAGCTAGGATTATATTTCCAATACCAATTATTTCCGCTTCTATTTCATCTACTTCTGCAACTACCTCAATATCCCCAGTCCCAATTAACACTATACTAAGATTGTGGTTAGTAAAAGTGTTTTGTCCAACTATACTTCCTGTTCCTATATTTTCAAGATATTGAACACTCGGCATGGTGATACGAATATCGACTTGAGTATTTGAAAAGAATTCCTCGTATTGGAGATTCAAAACATCATTATCAACCATTGTTTCTGTCTCAATTTGGCTAACAATATTTTCTGGTCCAGTAACTTCAATAAAAAACATTGCTCCTTCCGTTATTTCAACATTTGCGGAAGTGTATAATCGAATGCCTGTAAAGGTATCTATATCAATGGTTCTAGTAACATTTACCTGCTCTTCTGGGTTAACTGGTAGTATTATTGGACCAGCTATATCGCAATTTGAAAACAATAGCATACTAATTAAGCAATATAGTAATTTGGTTTTTAAATTTTTCATTTTTTTAATTTAGAAGTGAAGTATTTAGATTCTAAAAAACGCTACTCTGGCAATAGTCTTAGCGATAGTCTGCTATTTAATGGTGACCTCATTTTTTAAATCAATCAATAGTAAATTCTTCTCCTTTTTCTTAATCAAATTCAAAGTAAATTCCATAGCAGCATCTCTGTTTTCCAGCACATCATCTATCGTGTTTTTAACTGGATAATCAGGCATAACACTATACCCCGTATTCTCAAAATCAACATTCATTTCATACAACCAGAATGGAATATTAACCAGACATTTCGAATTCGGTAATTCCATCACTAGTTTTCTACCGCTTATATTTTGGTTAGGGTTTCCGCCCGCTTCTTCCCCAATAAAAGTTGCCAAATCATGTTGTTTTATCATGGCAATTGCCTCTCCCGTTGCCGAAAAAGAACTAGCATTTGTCAAAACATATAACTCCCCTTTGAAAACCGTTTTAGCAGGCTTAGTCGGTTTCTGGCCAGCTATCCCAAACAGTCCAGTCAGCGGTGTTTGTTTTCTTTCGTAAAGATTTCCTCTTTTTTTGAACAAGAATTTATGCTCTACATTATGCCAAAACACCGATTGTTCTACATAATATTGTCGATTGGGTACCTTCTTTTGCCAAGCAGTTACCTCTTTATAAAAAGTAAACTCTTTATCTAACAAATGAGCTATCAAAGCAATAGTCGGTTTAGAATTACCTCCACCATTATTGCGAAGATCAAGGATAAGATGCTCCACCCCTGCTCCTTCTATTTGCTCAAAAGCATTTTTGAAGAAAGACCTAAACTTTTGACCACTCCTTTTTTTCATAGTCTCCACATCAAAAGTTCGAACAATCAAAGTTCCTACCTTATCCTTGATGTCTAATTCGAGTGCATCTACTTTAGGACCAGTCCAAAAGCCCTCCCCATATCTTTTCTGCACAATAGCTCTTATTTCTGCATCATATAGTGCCGCTATTTGATAGCTTTTTTTATTTCCCAACACATCTAGAACTTCCAAATCAAAAGTATCCGGACAGCCTATCAAACGAGCATACCAGCCAATAAAATTCCTTGTGACACTTCTTCTAGGTAGTGTTTTATTATAGCCATCTCTTGTATGAACCGCCATCAATTTTTCGATAATCGTTTTGGGAGATTCGCCGTTGATAGATAGGATAGCGGTACGAGGAGTTATACTATCGTTTCTGGAAAGGTTTTTTGTAATGAACAACGTATCCCTATCCCAATAAGTAAGAAAAGGAAGTACAGATTCATAGAGATTCGACGATGCGGTATAAGCTTTTGGTGGGCCCATATAGGTATGACCATTGGCTATGACGGGTAACAGCGTAGTCATCTTCCGATAAAATTCTAAGGCGGTGATTGGTTCTTCGATACTTTCTTTGATAGACAAAAAGGTTTTGTCTAATGTGGCTCCATCATTATAAGTATACAATCCTGTATGCGCCAGTTTTAAGTTTTCTTGCAGAATAGCAAGATCTTGATGTAAGGCTTCCACCCGTATTTTATTTGTATAAACTTCAGGTTTAGTATCCTGAGCAGCTCCCCAATAGGAAAAACTAAAACTAAGGAGTAATAAAAAACAAAACTTTCTAATTGGTGTATTCATTTTTTTCTTTTATATAAATTGGAGTCCTGTTTTTAGACACTCCAGATTTATGGGTTGCGAAGTATTCTATTTTGATTGATGACTCAAAAGTGCAAATAAGTAAAATATTTAGTAGTGCTTGATTAATTTAATTCTTCCACAACGCTCATTAAGTCTAACCAATTATCGGGATTCGCTAATTTGATATTTTTGAAATCTTCGTGCGTATCAAATTCATTGATTCCTTCCCAACCTCTCACCGCCGCTTTTATTAAATAATAAAACCCTGCGGCCGAATGTTCATGGTTGGAAAGAGAAAGCGCACGTGCCAATTCTACATAATCTTCTGTTTGGATATATCCATTAGATTCTAAGGCTTTATAATAATGCTCAACAGCGGCAGAAAAATCTTTACGCTTCATCGCTTGATGTGCCATTTCAATATTCTTTTGGTAGGCTTTTGCCCATGCTTTATCTCTTTGTATAGCTTCTTCTTTTGATGGAACTTCATATTTAAATCCTAAACTTTCGGCATAAGCTTCGACAGTCTGAGTAGGGATAGTCTGGACAGGGATGGTATTCTGCGACATAGAGCTCAAATTTATCTGGCTAACACGCATCTCTGTTCGTCTTTTCTGCACATTGGATTCATCTTCAATAGGTTGAAAAAATCCAGTTTTCAATCCGTTATTCGTACTTTGAGTAGCGTAAAGTTGCTTCTCTCCTTTTGCTATTTGCACCCTATCGTATAGGTATGCGTAGTTACTCGGATTGGCTTGCTGTATTTCAACTGCTTCTTTTAGCAAAGGAAGGCAATACATTTGAACGAGTGGATTCATATCGGCATGTTGCACTACAACGAATGCACAGTTGCTTGCTTTATATCCAACAAGGTCATAGGTGGGCCAACCATATTGCTTCACTATTGCTCTTATTCGTGCTGTATTATTACGATCAATGGTTGTGATTTTCTTTGAAATCCTTTTTAGTTTTTTGGATTTAGTTTTCCCTTTTTTAATTAATTTCACCA
Source organism: uncultured Saprospiraceae bacterium (assembly GCA_964392805.1). GTDB lineage: Bacteria > Bacteroidota > Bacteroidia > Chitinophagales > Saprospiraceae > JAFMDF01. Next base: position 1,482 of record CAYMSC010000441.1, on the reverse strand, counting down.
ATTTCCTTCTGTACTTCTGGTCTTCGTCTCTCATAGAAATTAGTTCTTCGCTAATTTCAGGCAGCTTAGTAGTAGCTACTTTATCTTTATTTTGTCCATAAATTATAAAAGAAGTACAAAGAAAAACTATTAATAATAAGCTTCTATTTTTCATTTTATGATTTTTAATTTTCGTTACTAAATCCGAATACCTGCCGTAGCGAATGCGTTTTGATGTCATAAGCGAATCCTAAAATTCAATCCGATAATTAAAATGACCATTTTACTACTACTTCTCTCTATTCCCAATTTTCATTATTTCAATTAAATCAACTGATAATCCAGCCACTTCTTTATAAGCCCCCGAAGTATTTGACATCACTGCCGCCACTACACCTTTTGAAGGAATAATCATCAATTGAGTAGAAGTACCTCTTTGCCCGCCACTATGACCAAAAGCCTCATTTTCGTATCCTTTAGATCCATACAGAAACCAACCAAAACCATATTGATTTCCTCGTTTTCCAACCGCTGATTTTTCTAGCATTAACGCTAATGATTCGGCACTTATCAATTCGTTATTAATAATCGCTTCACCAAATCGTAGTAAGTCTCCAACGGTGCTATAAAATCCTCCCCCTGGTACTCTATTACTCAAATTATTCTCTTTAGCTAATTTAATTTTTCCCATTCTATTGCGACGATATAAACTCGATTTATTAGCATATTGGCTTTGATATTTTTCTACTCCTGTATTGACCATCCCTGCTTTTTCCCAAATATTTTTGGTCATATATGCTTCATAAGTTAAGCCCGATACCTTTTCAATAATCAATCCTAAAACGACATATCCATAAGTGGTGTAATGAAATTTCGTTCCTGGTTTAAATTTTAATTTTCGGTTTTTAAAAACGTCGACTGCTGCGGCAAGATTGGTGTAATTTTTCGTAGAATTTGCCTCATTCCAAAAGGCGTAAGCTCGAGTACCAGAGGTTTGATTCAATAAATGTCTAGTCGTTATCTTCCCTTTCTTCTTTTTAGGATAATTTGGAATATAGGTCTGAACCGGTACGTCTAAATCAATTAAATCTTGTTCTACTAATTGCATGATTGCTACTGCCGTCATTGGCTTGGCAATAGACGCCGTTCGCATCTTAGTTTGGGTAACCATCCCTTCCTTAGTATTAGCATTGCTATATCCTTTTGCTGTGGTCCATGTCGTGGAGCCTATTCTGGAAAAGCCTGCGGTCACCCCCATAAACTTATTTTCATTCATGTATTTTTGAACGGCTCCTTCTGCTTCCGCAGCAAACATTTGGATAGAATCTACGGAGTCTTGTCCGTTGACATTAATTAAACCAATACCAAAAATCGCTATGCTTGTGATAATTATTTTAATAAATATTTTCATGATGAGTTTCTTTTTATGGTTAAGAAATGTTCTATTTCAATTGACAATTCAAAGATGCGATGAAAAAGAACCCCTTTTTAAATAAAGCGACT
>CAYMSC010000440.1:0-5465 GCA_964392805.1 uncultured Saprospiraceae bacterium | reverse complement strand
CAATCTTTAAAAAGAAAACATGCAGAGGAGGTTTATGCCAATTTCGATAAAGCACAATCTTTCCTACCAAACTATCGAGCCATTTTTAAAAGTTTTTTCCAAAATTGTTATTATAAAGAAGCAGAATATTTTTTCTTAGAACAGTGTCGAGCAGCCCCTTTTCTTACATTAGATTCTATTGTTTTAGAAGAAGCGGCCTTCGCTCCAATGAATAGCCTATTAGAGGAAGGTAAAGCACAAAAAGTAGTCAAAGATATGGATAATGGCTTATTAATTGGCTACATGATGGGTGGTGTTCAAGGGCTTATCACACAGTTGCGTCGGCACAATACTCCTTTGACAGATGCTATCATTGAAGATGCTTTGACATTAAGTCTGAATAGTATCAAAGCCTAAAAATGTAATGCCATATTATAATAGACGACTCTTGTCCTACTTCCAGTATTTTGGTCAATTAAAATTCCTTCGCTAATCCAATAGAAACGGCGCCTTGCGAAGCCACTAAATCCCCAAACACCGCACCACCTACGCCTAAATTTAGTTTGATACCTGCTGGTAAAGCAATAATAGCTTTAAAACCTATCCCACCAAACTGTTGGTTATTCACAAAAAGTCCTGTTAATAAATTATTAGGGCTATCTACTCTATCTCCATTTTCTAAAGAATCATAGATGTCTAGAAAAAAGATAAGCCAATGTTTTTCAAAAATATTGAGCCCTCCTTCTAGTCCAAATCTAAAGTGGTGACTGTAATCATTTGCATGCCAAGCATAGCCTATAAATGCTTGTGAATAAGAACTTTCACTAGACCGTCCTATACTAATCGTGGGTAAAACACTCCAAGCATCAATATCTGTTCGCAAACCTAATTCTGGAGCATAATCTGAAGTATTGGCCTGTACGTTCAGTTGAGCTGCCACATTAAATTTACCCCTAAGGATTTGATGTCGAAGTCCTAATTCCACGTTTCCCAAACCACTTAAAGAACCACTATCCAAGGTTGGTGCAGGCACTAATGCCTCTTGAGACTGAACCGTTTTATAAGGAATATTGGCAATCAGCGTAAGTTGGTCGGTTAATCCTACTTCTCCATAAAATTGTAAGGTTCTATCAGATAAGGTTCTTTCTAATGCAATTCCAGTCTCTCCTTTGCGAAATAGACTAGAATAGTTAGAAATATTATGCAAGCCAAATTGTACATATACGTCTCCTTTTGGTTTTGCCCATGCATTTTGTGCTATTCCATCTTGAATAATAAAAATCAGTAGAGCACTCAATATTATTTCTTTCATTATTTTTTTTCTAAGCCAAACAACAGCATTTTCTATTTGGTTAACTTATTTTTAAAAAAGAACTTAAAGTGAATTGAGCAGGACAAATAAGCTATTCATTATCCATCAGTTCTTTAGGGAATTTATCTCCTACAAGGTTTAATTCGATTCCATGTTCTAACCACGCTTTTAAACCCGCGACGACCATCGTAAAACCTCCAGTGGAATCTATTCTTTTATTGACTAACTCTTCCCCTGTTCCCTGTAAGTCCGCATTGGTAATTTTGACATACGTTTTGGAAGGTCCATAAGCTTTAAAAATCCATTCGACCGTCGATTGATGTTCCCCTGTTCCCCATTCAATGAATATCCGCTTATTCAATTCAATTTCTTTAATCAATACCGGAATAGTCAGTTGATACATTTCCCAAATCCAATCTACTTGCTTACCAGTTTCTAATCTTCCAGTACTTTTTGTAAACCAAAATTTTGTAGTGATGGCAGGGTCTATAAATGCCTCAAATACTTCCGCAATTGGTTTTCTAATCATCATTTCAGCTGTTGCTGTATTGTTTTGTTTTAGTGACATATTATAATAGCTTTTAGTGCTACTTTAGTATTTTAGAAGTAGTAAATTCTCTAAGCACGGTCGTCAGGAGACGACCAGATAAGAATTTCAAGTCTGGAGACTTAAAATATCGATGCTCGATGGTTTAAGTCTCCAGACTTGAACCTGATATCCGCTGGTCTCCTGACCAGCAATCAAGAACTAAACCTAAAGTCCCAAAGCAGAGTTAGGTATATATCTTAATTCAACAACTCCAGTCGAGTAGGTCTTGGAGTCTATCAATTTCAAAGCAGTTTCTTTCGGCAATAATTCAAATAATTCAATTCCATCTGATAGGACTACCGGCATCACAAAGACTCTAATTTCATCAATCAATCCAGCATTTAATAAGGAGGTATTCACCTGTCCACCGCCAATCAACCATATAGCCTTCCCCTCCCCCTCCTTCAATTTCTTGATAAATTCAATGTGGTTTTCTTTAATAAACGCTACATGTTCCGTATTTTCTATATCCTGCTTTCTTGTGAGTACATAATTTTTGGTAGTCGAATAAGGAAAGGGAATATCCCAACCTATCACTTGTGCGTAGGTATCATAGCCTTGAATCGTAGTGTCAATCGTTTCATTAAACGCCGCATAGCCATAATCCAATTTATTAGGATTGGGAATTTCTTCTAGCCAGTGAACACTGCCGTCTGTTTTGGCAATTTTGCTGTTTAGGGAAGTGGCGATGTAGAGGATAATTTTTTTCAAGATTGGGCTGTTTTAATTCAGAAACTTAGCACCAAGGTATAAATAATCATCAAGACTTGGGTCTATTAAAAGTACCACCCCAGTCTTTTTATCTTCAATCAAATTATAATCGTGATTTTTATAAAATGGCGAAGTAAAAAGGGCATTTAAATCTATACCTAAAAAATCTAATTTGCCAACCAAATGCTTGCTTTGGAAACGGTTTTGACTTTCTGCTTTATTGATTAAATAATTGGCAACGGCACTGTAAAGAGCGGCGTAGCCTACACAATTGGCTTTTCCCGTTAGTACAATTTTATTAGGATTATTAGATGCTCTTTGGAAAGTAAATTTAAGATATTGATTGGTAATTTTAGTAGAAATATTGGTTATTTTTTGTAAATCTAGTTGTTCGTTTCCAATTTCTACTTCTATAGCTGCTATTACTTTTTTGTCTATTAATGGAATCGCTTTTATTTCTTTAATTGGCGTGTAATTGATGGTGTATCTGTAAAGGACGCTTCTAAAAAGGAAGAGTAGGAGTAAGCCAATTGCTGTGATTTTTAGAGCTTTTTTCATTTAGGGTAGTCGTTTCACAATTTTGCCTTTTGCATTCTAATTAAATCCATGACCTTCAATAAGGTCCAATTTAACTCATCAAATTTCTCATAAGGTAAAACATATTCCGCTAGGACCTTGAGTGGGAATTTTCCATTATTTTCTACTGCTAACGGCATCCCAACTTCCGACAATTGACTTTCATCCCAACCTACTTCTCTAATTATCTCTCCATTAGCATAAAAAGAATACATGGCAATTCCTGAAGTATCTCCAAACATCATAGTATAAATAGTACTTGAAGTTAGCTTCGTATATTCTTTCAAAATGATAGGCCTATTATAGCAAACAACAGTCTGACCTTGGTCTATAATAATTACAAATTTTCCACTATTAGCAAAAGCTAAATATTCCCCAGAGAAATCATTAAACGTTTTTTCAAAAATAAAATCATGAGTACAATCTTTCGTTGTCTTTTCAATCTTAATTGATAAGCGTTTCATCAATTGCTCTATAAACACTTCTGTTGATACATTCGGCTCTTTTTCAAAAACCTGTAAACTTAAATTTTGTCCCATTTTGGTTTTAATTATTGTAGTTAATGCCAATCATACTGACAATATCTACATTGTTTTGCTTTAGGAGTACGTGCTAATTTACCGCATTTAGGGCAATTATTAATCACCTCCTTTCGGTTATCTCTTAAAATTCTTTCCGCAATATTTGCTTCTAAAGTTTTTTCTCCTAATTCCACTAATTCATTGACTTTTATATCTTGAAACCCATAAAGGAGTTCCATCTTAGGATTTTCAAGTGCAATTTTTCTGGTTGTCAATTCACCTTCATTTGTGAGGCTAATTCTTCGCAATGCTTTTATTTCATCCGGCAACATCCAATCTCGACAATAAGATAATAAGTAAAATTTAAGTTCTTTAGTCATGATTTCACTTATCTAATCTTTACCCTTCCACCCGTTCCAAAGCACGATCGCTCTCCCACCCAATTTCCTTCACCACAAACCAAGCCACCACTAAAGCCGAAATCACCTGATAAGCCGCTACTAAAACCATCCCACCAGCAAACACTTCATCCATCAAAAACCATCCACCAGTCACATAAATAATCCCTAATCCAATAACAGATTTAATCGCCTCCATCCAAATAGCATTGGGGTCTCTATCCATCAAAGTTGTATAGCTATAAATCATCAAAAATAGAAAACCACCATAGATAAACATAGCAGGGCTACCCATATCGACAATTTTGTATAATAGATGAAAAACCATTCCTAATAAAACGACAAACTGTATCCATGTCCATACCTTCAAACCCCTAGAAGCAGGCGTATCATACTTAACAAACTCCCGATGATTTGCTTTTGGTACAGGATATTTTTCAGCTACATCAGCAGGACGCCAGCCTGTAGGTTTAAACCAAATGGTCAATTTATCCATAAAGTTTTCCGCTCGCCAAGCATCTCTTATTAATAACCAAAGATGATTCAAATTGATACGAATTGGGTTCCAAGTATTGACTTGTCGAGTTACACCAAACACACAAGGTTCTTCCGCTAATTCTTCTTGAAAAGTTCCAAAAGCTCTATCCCAAATACAAAATACTGGCGACAAATTTTTATCTAAATAAATAGGATTTAAAGCATGATGTACTCGATGCTGCGAAGGCGTTACGATTATGTATTCCAACCAACCTAATTTGCCAACATGTTCCGTATGATACCAAACCTGAATAAATAAATGGAAAGGGGTTACAATCGCAATGACTATCGGCGAAACCCCTAATAAAGCAGCAGGTAAAAAGAAGAAAACACTAATATTGATAAATTTAGAAATCGACTGTCGCAAAGCGGTGGCAGTATTAAAATCTTCCCCAGAATGATGAATGACGTGTCGATTCCAAAAAATATTCACCGAATGTGCCAAACGATGATACCAATAAGTTCCAAAATCCAGAAAAATAAGTGCTAATAAATAAGTCAGCCAAGTCGTTTCTCGCTCTACCAAAGCAAAATGCTCAAACAAATAATTATAACCATAAATCACCACCGTCAAGCCCAATACATTTTTAATCACATTAGACATTCCAGCCGTCAAACTAGAAACCGTATCCATTGTACGGAAATTAAAAGCCCCTTTAAAATAGGCGTATAAAGCTTCAAGTAAAATGACCACAAAAATGGCAGGAATGAGGACCATTAAGGCTTGGGAATAAGCACTCATAACAAAATATTTTGTATAGATTAGCAATAAGAAAAATCTATTCCCTCAAATCCGTGTGGAAATCAAATCCGTGTGGAAATCAAATCCGTGTGGAAATCAA
>CAYMSC010000439.1:0-5496 GCA_964392805.1 uncultured Saprospiraceae bacterium | reverse complement strand
CTCGTCCAGATGACCAACTTATTATTTCGTCGTTACTAAGCTGAAGGGGGTAAAAAATAAATCCGAGATACCTAAGCAGGATTTATGTGTTTAGCGTTATTGGCTGACCGATAATGCGTTTTTCGTAATTTATCTGACGCTCTAAATTTACATAGAGCTTGCTTTAATCCCTAACATAATGACATTGCCATCAATTACCGTTTTTTCTTTTTCTTTTTCTTAAAAATGAAATCGTAAGTCAACACTAATACAATAGATTGATAGAGGGAATTGGCATTATCTGCGGGAGTAATAGCGAATAAATCCTCTGGAGTGATATTAGAAAAATCGACAAGTTGCTGTTCATTTTTTCTTTGACCAATACCATAATCCATTCCGATTGACATTTGATTCCCCCATACGGTAAAAAGACCACCACCCGAAAAATGAAAGACACTTGGCGTAGCTGCTAAAAAAGCAAAGTCACTAAATCCTTTTACTTCTTCTCGTTGATTAAAGTCGGTTCTAAAACCTAAAATTAAAGTAGACTCTTCGGTTAAAATATGCTGAACCCCTAGCGCCACATTTATCACTCTTTTATTTGCGACATTTATACTGACCTCTTTTGCAAAATCACCTAAAGAAAAACCATCAAAAGGGTCGTCCGTATCTTGTAAGAGGGTGTACCGTTCTATTTCCTGAAAATATTCCGTAGAAAAAGAAATTCTAGTCGTAGGGTTAATGGCAAAATCTAAACCTAATCCAATAGACCAAGGTGTTTTATAAGCTCTCAAGGGCAAGCTACTCAAATTAGATTTGATTAAAGTCGTATCAGGACTGGGTTTGCGGAAGTCATCAAATTCAAAAGAAGCACTTCTGATGATATGATTATACGTCGGTGTGGTTAAAGTTAAGCCAAATTTGAAGTTATTAGGTTGCCAAGAAAGTCCAAATTTACTCACCATGCCGCCACTCGCATTAAAATTATATTCTAATTTTGACCGCCAGCCCAAAATGAGATTTTCAGGACTAGTACGACCTACTATTTCTTTTCCAATTTCAATGTTCGTACTTTCCGAATGAAACACGACAAATTGAGAGATACCAAAGGAGAGCTCGTCCGTTAATTTATAGGACACCCCGAAACCAATCCAACGTTCAGAGAGTCGTCTTTGAAAATCCAAATTACCGATGAAAATTAGCATATCTGAATCAGGAACATTTCCAATTTCTCTACCTCTATAATTCAAATTAGATTTGAAGCGAGTAAAAGTAGTTGCCCCACCTCTAAGTTTGTCATTATCGAAGAGCCGAAACCCAACAGCCGCAAATCCTGATGTAAATCCAAAATCTCGATCTACCAACTTAGTTCCATCCCCTAGAAAATTTCTAGTTTCTAAAACAGAGTAAGTCGGCGTTAAGAAAGAAAGGGAAAGCCCAAATTCTTCTCCTGTTCCCATTGCTCCAGGGTTGTAGAAAATTGCTGTTTCATCTTCGGTAGAAGCAATGACCGCTCCATTCAATAATAAGCCTTTTGCTCCATATTGGTTGGTCCAATAATGAGCATCCGTTTGACTGAAAAGAGAAGTACTTATATTAAGCCCAAACAACAGTCCTATTATTATTTGTGAAATTTTTGTCATTCGTTAATTATTCATTTTCAAATTATCTTTACTTATTTAGAGCGTCAGATTAAAAATCGGTATTAATTATTTTTATAATGTGTATAAAATCTCTTGGGAAACTAATCCGTTGGGGAAAAAATAGGCCCAACGGATTAGCTTCCTACAGTTTACTCCGATTTTATCGGAGGATAATTATCAATTTTCTTTCGATTATCTAATTTAGAGCGTCAGATTAAAAATCGGTATAGTAAAAATTAATAATTTCTAGTCATATATATAATTTGATATTTTGTAAACATAGCTCAAAACCTATAAATAGTTGAATTATCGGTATAGGAAATTTTAATATTATCGGTTTTTTTACAAAAAAAGTCCAGCTTTTACCACAAAATCGTAGATTCTAATAACTTGTGCAGCATTGAACCCTTTTCATTCTCTATTCCTCTGTTTAATTCTTTTGCTAAATAATGCTCTAATTTTGAATAAAGACTTTTAAATAGAGGAATAGTTGAAAGAAAAGAGGCATTTTATTAATGATTAAAAACAAGACAATCAACGTATGAAAAAGCCAATTAAATATTTACTTTATGGTTTGCTAGGGCTTGTACTAATGGCGGCACTATTTATAGGCAGTTTTATTTACCGAGTTCGGTATGGCTTGCCCTTTTTTGAATCAGACCCTCCAACATTGCCTGCGGAAATGAAAGATTTTTCGGTTTTATTATTTAGTAAAACCAATGGATTTCCTCATACAGAAGCTATAGATGCGGCGATACCTGCTTTTGAAAAAATGTCAAAGAAGAATGACTGGACATTGTTTACTACTAATAACGGAGCTGTTTTTAATGCCGCTCAATTAGCAAAATTTGATGTTGTTCTGTGGAGTAATGCCACTGGTAGAAACTTAACGGAGGAGCAACGAAAAGCTTTTAGAGCATATATTGAAAATGGAGGAGGATTTGTCGGAATTCATGGTACAGGGGATGCTTCTCACCATTGGGATTGGTATTATGAAACGCTAATTGGGGCGCATTTTTCTCACCATCCACTGAGTCCACAAATTCAAATAGGTACGATTAATTTGGAATGTGATTCAACCAGTAATTATCCTTGTTTAGGGCTTCCAAATAGCACCAATAGAGCAGATGAATGGTACGTATTTACGGACAATCCAAGAGCTAATGGATTCACTGTACTATATACATTGGATGAAAGTAACTTGACGATGAGTGGAAATATTCGATTTTTAGTAGATGATAAAGATTTTGGAATGGGAGCTGACCACCCAATTGTTTGGTATAAATGTTTACCCAATAATGGGCGTACTTTTTATTCTGCGATGGGGCATACAGGAGCTAGTTTTGCGGAAAAAGCGTATTTAGACTTGCTAGAAAGGGCAATAAAATGGACTGGAAAAAAGGCTGGGGATTGTCAATGACATCGTTTGACAAACCTATTAAATTAAAACACCCTTTCTTGTAGGAAAGGGCTTTGGAGAGAGTTTAGTCAATTAGTTCCTTGTTTTTTTCAAAAAAATAGAACTAAAAGATAACTATAAAATTTTAATATTTGAAATTTCTCTTAACACCTCTTCAAACCCCTTATTTTAGGCGTCTTAGGCAGCGTTTTCAAAAAGTGTGCGGTAGAGAAAACACCTCTAATTTCATATAGAAAATGTATAAGGAATATTTGAGGGTGAAGTAACGTAGATTGTTAATCCGCATGGCATCATTTTTTAGGGTGGATTAGCAATCTGTATTACGATTCCTCCCGATTTTGGAGAGGAGCAAATATTTTTATTAAAGGTAGACTTAAAGTAAAATAAAATTTTATAATTATCTTTCCTATTTTTATACTTATCAATCTTAATGAGCTGAAAATGGACTCAAACGAGCAATACATACGCTAAATGGTTTGAATTTACTCGTTTTGCCTTTAGGCGAGTTAGTGAAAAAATGCCATCAAAAACACTTTTTTTAAAGCAAAGAAAAACTTTTATAGGGGTATAATCGGTAATTGTTACCTATAATATGTTCGCCGATTTTGAAATCGAAGATTCATAAGCGCAGCGAACTAATGATGAATACTGTCAATTCAAAATTGGCGATGACATTGGTATTAGAGTGGTCATTTATTTAGGCAGACAAAATAGTTGATAAGGCTAGCGACTTATAATTTTTGATGAACTTAATAATATGCTTGTATTGAGCAAATTCTGCTTGTTTATGCGTTGTGGTGACAATAATCGCAGAACAACCTGCTCGATGCGCAGCTTCCGCCCCTGTTAAACTATCTTCAAAAATCAAACAATCTTGTAAAGGTAATCCTAATGCTTTTGCAGCCAGCTCAAAAACTTGTGGGTCTGGTTTTCCCTTAGTCACATCACTTGAATGGAAAAGGGCTTTAAAATAAGTACTAATAGGTAAGTTTTCTAAAACAAAATAAGCATTTTCTGGTGGAGCTGCCGTCGCAATTGCCATTGGAATATTCGCTAATCTAGCTGCTTCCAAAAAATCTAGTAAGCCATCAATTAATTTTATTTCTGGTTGATATATCGCTCTATAAGCAGCTTCTTTTTCTTTAGAAATTTGTATTCTTTCAGCCATAGAGAAACGGTCTCCAAATAATCGTTCTAAAAGTTCCACATTCACTCCATGTACCTTTTCATGTACTTCCTCCAAAGACCAATCTATCCCATATTCTTTTAATTTCTGTTGCCATGCCCTATGATGCACCATCATATTGTCAATCATGGTGCCGTCCATATCGAAAATGAAGCCTTTTATTTTATTGGATTGGAACATGTTCAGAGGTTATTATTTCATGTTATTAGAAGTTATTATCTGTATTTCCAAGAATTTTGACCAAACTTACACACTTTCTATTAAATTGGGTTTGCCCTAAATTTGTTTCAGTAACAATTAATTTACAATTAATCCAAAATAAGAGAGTAAAAAAAATAAGCTACCTGATTAAATTGTTAATAATAATGCAAATTAGATAAGATTCAACACATGAATGAAGTGAACCGCGCTGACGGGCATGCTTCTTTCGAGATTTACCCGAATAAAACAGTTTCTTCACTAATTTTGCGCTAGGTCTCCAAAAATTCAGAGCAGGCTGAATACGTTTAGCACACCTGACCTAGAGCAAGTCTAATGCAGAAACCGTTTTTTTCGTGTATTTTCCAAAGGAAAATCAGTGTCGAATCCTACCTAGTTGGGTAGAATATTTTTTGCCGCTTCTCTAAGCTCCAATAGATTAACCATTTCTAGCCACTAAAATAAACATAAGCCGCCACTATCAATACACAAACCAAAATAGAAGCAAAAACCTCCATCTTTGAATAACTAGCTTTCACTGCAGCTTGGTCTTCTGCCGAAACGGTCCCATAAGCTAAGCCTGCAATGCGCTCATAATCAGGTGCTTCGGTTCGATAACTGACGACAACCATGACAATGGCACTTATTAAGAAAATGAGTAAGCTATAATATTGGAAAAAGATATTATTGATTATCCAAAAGAAAGACCCTTCTTCGTATACATGACCAGATAAGGCAACAGGTGTATCAACGGCTAGTCGGAATAAGCCCATCGCAAAACCAATGCCTAAGGTCCAGAGCGCCCCTTGTGCATTCATCCGTTTATTAAAAATACCAAAGAAAAAGACGACAAATATTGGTGGGGCTAAATAACCTTGAACACTCTGTAAATACTCATAGAGTCCTCGGCTTCCTTGGATAACAGGTATCCAGAGTAGGCCGATAAGGACCATTCCTGCTGTAGCAATTCTACCAATTCTTACCAAATCTTTTTCTGGTGTATTGGGTCTAAATTTAGAATAAAAATCCATCGTAAATAGAGTAGAGGAAGCATTAAAAACACCTGCTAG
>CAYMSC010000438.1:0-5507 GCA_964392805.1 uncultured Saprospiraceae bacterium | reverse complement strand
ATAAAAAATAAAATCCCAAAGGTGAGTAAATTCAAAAGGTATAATAAAAAGGCTTGTCCAAAATTTTGAAAGACCCATTTAAACGCAGTTAGAATAGGTCGAAATACGATTGATTTATCGGTTGCAACCACATGAATTTTTGCATAATCATGTATCATAAAAAAGATGGTTGCAAATAATAAGTAAATAGGGAAAATAATCACCCCTCGTTTTATAATCTCACTTTCGTTATGGAAACGTTCTAAACCACCCGAAGTTAGGGTAGTAAAAAGTAGGAAGAATAAAATCAAAATGCCTATTTGCATCGCCAAAAAGTAAATAGCCATTCGCAAGAGTCGCCAAAAATACTTTCCTCCACCTTTCCAAAAATTAGCTAAACCAATAGCTTCTTCTTCTTTAAAAATATTTAGAATACCGCCAACTAAAAATACAGACAACAACAAGTACAAACTCAACCCAAAAATAGATTGATTGGCGATTACCCCCAAAACATCCCAGTATTGAATAATCAAATCATTGAAAATCGAATAATCAAATTTTTCAAATAATTTGTCTGCCGCTAAAGTATCCCCTAATTTATTTCCTAAAGAACCAGATAATGGATAGGCTAAAAGTATAGCAAAAAGGAAATTGAGGGCATAGAGCAATAACCAAAGTTTGCCTTTGCCAAAAATATTTCTTAAACCTGATGTATAGGCTGTTATAAAGTTCATTAATCATTTTTCGATGGTTTAAGTCTCCAGACTTGAACCTAATATCTGGTCGTCTCCAGACGACCGTTTTACATGAAAAAATTATTATCATAGTAGTCGTCGTCAGGAGACGACTTGGATATTGATTTCAAGTCTGGAGACTTGAAATATCTGATTTGCTCGGGCAAGAATGCCCAAGTTACGACGCTATGCAAATATGCTAATTCCCTGCAAAGCATGCTGTACCTTTACCATAAACGCTGTGACATATTTCCAAACCGTCTTTTTTTCGGGTGTGGTCCGCAGACTATTATTTAGGAAATTAATATCCAGATAGAGTTTTTGTTCTGGGTCTATTTGCACCCAATCGATTTTATGGTCTCCTTGGTATTGAAAATCAAACGCTCGTTCTTGCCCACTCCATTTTTCCAATTTTTCTTCTCCATTTTCAAAATGAACCAATACATCGACAGGGAACTTCAAACCACCCAAACGATTTAAAACGACACTAGAGTTGTATTTGTATTTCTTGTCTTGGTTAATTTCCTTAGTGGTCGCAGTCATCCCCTTTTCTTCAAAAATACCATAAGCTTCTCGCTGCACCCGTCGGTTAGAAATACTAGCAACCGAATAATCACAAACATCCGTTCCATAAAGTGCTTGGTCAAAATACCAATCCATGTTTTCGCCAAATTCGTCACCATGCTTTTGCGTCACTACTTCGTTCACCACATCAATAAAATCTTGTCCTCCGGGATGTTTAAAACTCCATTTTTTAAAATAAGCTTTTAGTATATCATCCATTGTTGCTCGACCAACGATGCCTTCTAAAGTTCTTAGCAATATAGCTGTTTTGGCATAAGCCAAGTTTCGATATCCGCCATGTGGAAATTCCCATCCCGGTCGAGGTATTTCTGCCACTTTCATGTTCTCCATACCTTGGTAACGACTACGGAAAAATTCCATCGCTCCCATGTGGAAAAAACCATAATTCACCACCGAATTTTTATCGCCATAATAATGGTCTAAAATTCGAGATTTATAATACGACGTAAAGCCTTCATCTAACCATGCCTCTTCTTGTTCATTAGAAGCAATCATCATCATAAAATACTGATGGACAAATTCGTGAATGACAAAATATTCAGGGGAGCGAATATTAGTAGGAAAAATATATGTTCCAGGGGTTGTAATAAAAGTAGGATATTCCATTCCACCAGAATTAATCCCGTGAAAAGGAGGCACGACCATTGTTAAAGTATTAAAAGGATAAATCGCTAAATTGTCATCAAAATATTCTAAAGAATATTTAGCAGACTCAAAGTAGCGGTCAATACAACACTCATATTCTGGAATAATAAATAATCTAATTTTCACATGCTTCCATTGCTCCTCAATAATCTGAAATTCGGGAGAAGCCACCCAAGCAAAATCAATCACATCTTCCGCATGAAACCATAGCGTTTTTGTACTGTCCGCATTTTCCTGTTCCTTAAATAAAGCGCCCGTTGCTCCTACTTTAAATTCCTTTGGAACGGTTAAATCCACATTATAATTTCCAAAATCGCCGTAGTATTCCGCAGACGCATGATAAGGGTGACAGTTCCAACCACTCTCTTTTCTTCCTCGCATTCCTTTGGGTTCATACACTCCCAATTTAGGATACCATTGCACATTCAAAAAATAATTCCTGCTATAACCAGTGCGCACTCTCACCTTTGGAATTTTAGAAGACCAATCCATTTTAAGATTGATTTCTTCCGCTGGCAAAAGCGGTGTGGTTAAGTTTAATTGCAAAACGGTTTGGTCGTTTTCATTGCTATCTTCTGCGTGAATATATTCCAAATTACCAGTCAAATCTGTTCCATCTGCTCCAACTAATTTATCTACATTTATCCAACTCCAATCTCGGTCTTCCAAGTTCGCAGCATTTGTTCCTCTTACATTTCCTCCTGCATCTTGAATAAAAACAGATTCCGTATTTTTAAAAGCATTTAAGTATAAATGAAATTGTAAAAAATGGATGGTATCGGGTGACAAGTTTTTCCAATTAATTGACTCTTTTGCCGTAATAGTTTTATTATCGGAATCCAATTTTACACTAATATCATAGTTTGCAGGGCGAGTAGATAATGGTTCGGGGAACATCACTTCCTGAGCATTTAGTGGTGTCCACCAAATTATCCAACAAAAAAGAAAAAACAGTATTTTATAATTATTCATTAAAGGTAAAATTCGCCAATCTCCAAAAAGTTTGAATAAGTGGTTTAAATTTTAAATCTCTGAGGCAAAATAAATTAATAAAATGGTCATTCTGAGGAAATACTTTTTTACTAGACGAGGCGAAAAACGCAGACATAGCATCGCTATGGCGAGTATTTTCAACATGAACAAACGCTGTTTGTGAACCGCACAGCGGATGGGATGCTAGTGAAAAAAGATGAAGTCATAATGGTTAATTAATTATTTTACTTTACCTGACAGTTAAGCAACAGTTTTTTTGCGATTATACAAGGCATTTTTATCATAAATAGTCGCTAGCTATTTTTTATAAAAATAACGATGTAGAATCGTAAAAAGACAATACTTGGGCTATTAAGGATTTATGAGTTAAACCACTAGCGGGCGAATTTACCAACAAAAAGGGGAAAAGAAGATTTAAAGAGCTAAAAAATAGATGTTTTTTAAAAAACGGTCTTCCTTATTACTCGTTGGTACAGTTGGCTGTCGACAGTTGGCACAGATTCCATTACCTCTTGTATACACTACTATTTCCGACATTTTATCTATAAAAAATTAAAAAGTCTAAAAATGCGTTTAAATTTGGAAATTATTAAGTGATGGTAAAAAATAAATTAAACGCATTTTCTATGACTATTCGACTGCTTGTACTAACCACGCTAACTTTTATCTCCGCTACCCTATTCGCCCAAGACCCTATTCGCTATCACGTCAATTTGGACAATGTCCAACACCACGAAATTGATATTACAATCGACTTTCCATCCTTACCACAAAAAGCCTTAGTGGTTCACATGCCTACTGCTTCTCCCGGTCGATATGCCATTCATAATTTTGCTAAAAATGTTTATGATGTTAAAGCCACAGATAGTGCAGGAAAACCCTTGGCTGTTTATAAAAAATTAGCTGACGAATGGGAAATTGCAGGGCATGATGGTCATGTGACTTTACAATATACGCTCTTCGCCAATCGAGCGGACGGGACATATGCAGGCATCGACAATCGGAAAGTACATATGAATATGCCTGCTACTTATGCCTATGGAAAAGAAATGCCTAAACGCCCCGTTGAAATCACATTCGACTTGAGCAAAAGGCCTAATTGGAAAGTAGCAACCCAACTAAAAAAATTAGCCAATAATAAATTTTATGCACCCGATTACTATTATTTCTTTGATAGTCCAACCATTATTGGCGATATAGATTTTCGTAGTTTTAAATCCACTTCTAATGGGAAAGAATATACTATTGAAGTCGCCATGGACCACGAAGGAACGGATAAAGAATTGGACCAATATACCGATTGGGTACAAAAAATAGTCGAAGAACAAAAAGCGGTTTATGGCAGCTTGCCCGATTATGATTATGGGAAATATACTTTCCTGTGTATGTATAATCCTTGGGTAAGCGGAGACGGGATGGAACATAGAAATTCTACTGTCTGTACGAGCAAAGGCAGTTTAGCACAAAATGCTAAAGGAGTGATTGGAACCGTTTCTCACGAATTTTTCCACTGTTGGAATGTAGAACGAATTCGACCACAATCCTTAGAACCTTTTGATTTTGATAAGGCAAATATGTCGGGAGAATTATGGTTTGCTGAAGGCTTTACCAGTTATTATACTCGATTAACCTTAGTTCGAGCAAGCATTATTACCCCCGAAGAATACATAGGTGGTTTGGTAGGAACGATAAATTACGTCACCAATTCTCCCGGTCGAAAATATCGGAACCCGATTCAAATGAGTCAACACGCGCCATTTGTAGATGCAGCAAAATCTATCGACCCTAATAATTATGGAAATACTTTTGTGAGTTATTATTCTTATGGTTCTTATTTAGGTTTAGCCTTAGATTTGACTTTGCGGTCAAAATTTGAGGAGGTTAGTTTAGATGATTTGATGCGCTATATGTGGGAACATTTTGGCAAAACAGAAATTCCTTATCAAATACCTGATATTGAAAAAGCATTGGGGGCGATAACGAATGATGCGGCTTTCGCCAAATCATTTTTTGCGCAATATATTTATCAAAGTAATCTGCCCGATTTACAAGGTTTATTAAAAGAATTTGGCATTAAGCTACAATTAGATAAAATTGGAAAAGCAGCAACAGTAAGAGTCAGTTATGGAGAAGATGGCGCAACAGTCACATCAACTATCTCTCAGAATCATCCTTTCTACGCAGCAGGAATTAACAATGGTGATAAAATATTAAGCATTAATGGCACTTTGCCAACAGCGGAAAATGAGTTGTTAGCTAATTTAAGAATAGGGCAAACTTATACACTGAAATATATACAAAATGGGCTAACAGAAACAGGCAATTTTATTGCTGCACAGAATCCTGCTTTGGCTATTTCTTTAATGGAAAAAGTCGAAAAAAATGCTCAGGGTAAATTGAATAAATGGTTAAAGCAATAAATAATTTAGGCGACAAATTTAATCTATTGAATAATATTTTACTACTCAACAAAATAACTTTAGAGCATGTTTAAATTTTCATGATTGAGCGAAAGTGAGCAAATTTAATTTTGTAGTAGGCAAAAATCATCCTTTTGGCTGGTCAAAATTT
>CAYMSC010000437.1:0-5511 GCA_964392805.1 uncultured Saprospiraceae bacterium | reverse complement strand
CCCATGTTTTAGTCGCCAAAGGCGGCGTTTTCAAAAAGTGTACGGTAGAGAATTTAGTTTTAATTCATTCCTTGAATAGTCGCTAGTGGGCTTTGTTCCCAATATTTTATATTATCCCAATGCTCAGGCAAGTTATGCCGTCCTGTTAAGACTTTGTGGTTTAAATAGTCTATTTGTCTGTAAGCGGTTCACTCGTACGGGTTTAGGTGTTCCTATCCTATTAGGTTATTTTTTGCAAAATATTTAGTAACTGATGTTACGCACAAGCACCAAAGGTGCGACATATATTAACATGCAGCGAAGCCCTATGGAATAGGAATGCTGTTGAAACGCTAGCTCTGAAGGAGCGACCTAAAAACCGAACACTATTACTATTATAGGTCGCACCTTTGGCGCTTTCTTGTAAAATCATTGGGTTTACACCCAATGCTATGATAGGTCGCACCTTTGGTGCTGATTAATTTTTCTTTGTGTAACATTAGTTAGCAAGTAATTTTTATCTGAGTAATAAATAATCTTATCAATTTTTGAATAAAATTTAACTGAATCAAATCATTACTGACAATATTTTAAATTCACGATTTCCTAAATTAACGAAAAAACAATAATTCCGCCATTTGGACGGTCTCTGCATCCCATCCACAAGCGGTTCCCAAACGGTGTTTGTTTCATCATTTTTACTCAAAAAATATTTCCGTAGCCCAGCTATGCATCCCGACGTCGGAATTGAGAAAAACTGGAAACAAAATAAACTCGCGCGATTTGACGGACTTATTATTTCATCGTTACAAAGCACAAAAATTAATGAAAAATCAACTACCTAACTATTTAGCATTTCTTTTTCTCTTTATTACCCTAATTGCTTGTAACGAAGAAAGTATTCAAGCAGATTTAATTATTATCAACGCCAATATTTGGACAGGTAATGAAAAGCAACCAAAAGCGCAAGCATTGGCTATTCAAGCAGATACTATCCTAGCTATTGGCTTAACTTCCGAAATTGAAAGGTATAAAGGAACGACTACAAAAATGGTCGATGCACAAGGCCAATTCGTCACGCCTGGATTTATTGATAGTCATGTGCATTTATTGACGGGTGGTCGAAGTTTATTAAGTGTGGAACTTCGAGATGCAGCAACTCCAGCCGAGTTCACTAAAAGAATTGGCGATTTTGCAAAAAATATAGCTCCCAATGATTGGATTTTAGAAGGTAATTGGGACCATACGCTTTGGGGTGGCGAACTACCACATAAAGATTGGGTCGATGAATTTACCAAGGACAATCCCGTAGCTATTTATCGCTTGGATGGACATATGGTTTTTGCCAATTCGGCGGCGTTAGCATTTGCTGGCATTGATAAAAATACGTCAGAAATCGAAGGTGGAAAAATTATTCGAGATGCTAATGGTGACCCAACTGGTGTACTAAAAAGTAACGCAATGAACCTTTTATTAGACAAAATTCCACCAATGACTACTGTTCAAAAAGAACAATCTTTTAAAGCAGCACAGGAATATTTTTTATCTAATGGGGTCACGTCTGTCCATGATGTGGATAGTATAGAAAGCTATTCAACGGCTGTAAAATTTAAAACCACTGGAGATTTAGCGGTTAGGGTTTACGCCATAAAACCGCTATACAAATGGCAAGCATTAACTAATATCAAAAATCAAACGGATAAGTGGGTTAAGCAAGGTGGCGTTAAAGGATTTGTGGACGGTTCTCTAGGTTCTCACACGGCTGCTTTTCATGACCATTATACGGACCAAGCAGGTGATAAAGGTTATTTTATCTTTGACACAGCAGATTTATATCAATGGATTTCAGAAGCGGATAAAGCCAATTTACAAATTACAGTTCATGCTATTGGAGATAATGCCATTCATTCTTTGTTGAATATCTATGAACGTGTTATCAAAGAAAATGGCTCAAAAGACCGACGGCTTAGAATAGAACATGTCCAACATCTTGCCCCTAAAGATATTGCTCGTTTTGCGGAGCTAGGAGTCATTGCCAGCATGCAGCCATATCATGCCATAGACGACGGAAGGTGGGCAGAAGCGTTAATTGGTCCAAAAAGAATTAAAACTACCTATGCTTTTAAGTCTTTATTGGATGCGGATGCCATGCTTGCTTTTGGTAGTGATTGGGCAGTCGCGCCTGCTTCTCCTTTATATGGCATCTATGCAGCAGTTACCCGTCGAACATTAGATGATAAAAATCCTGATGGTTGGGTGCCTGAACAAAAAATAACAGTAATAGAAGCATTGAATGCCTACACTAAAAATGCTGCTTATGCCGCTTTTGAAGAAGCTATAAAAGGAACGTTAGAGGTTGGGAAATTAGCCGACTTTGTGGTTTTAAGTGATGATTTGTTTAAAGTTGACCCTGCTAAAATTAGAGATATTGAGGTTGTGGAGACTTATGTTGGTGGAAAAAAAGTATATGGGACGTTGAAAAAATAACTTGTTAACTTTAATAATAAATAGCGCATTCGATGGTTCAAGTCTCCAGACTTGAACCCACTATCTACTTGTCTCCAGACAAGTTTTTTTTAGTTAAAGTTATGGATTACGGTCGTCAGGAGCCGTCAGGCTAAGGATTTGAAATGTCAGCTTTTTTAAGCAAATTACGTTAAAACCGTAAAAGATATTGATTTTAAGATGAAATCTTAAAATATCGACACAATCGTAAACGACTGATTATCAGCAACTATATTCTTAGCCTGACGGTCTTTGGTCTGGAGACTTAAAATATTGGACATTTAAAAATAGGTCAAATTTCACAAATTATTTTTAAGTATCAGACGGGACTTGGAGACAAATTCCGATTGCGCCCTGTAATTATTTAAATTTAATCTATATTAAATCGAATGCCAAACATCAAATGAAAGGGCGAGTCAACTAATTCAACTTGTTTGTAGTTAAATAAGCCTTTTCCACTATACTTAAATCTAGGTTCTGCCACAATATACCATTTAGACTTCCACCGATATCCAAACTCTGTTCTAAAAATAGCTTCTAAAGATTCTGTTGTTACAGTATTCGTAAGAAATATATCTGCATTTTGAATATTGATGCGGTCAGAAAAAGCGCCTATCGACTTCAATTGGGTTTGTTCTCGAATTTTCCAAACGGCAGATACTCCTAATTTGGGGGTCATATAAAAACGCCTGGATAGATCTATTCGATACCCACCCATAATCGGCAACCTTAAAATTTGGACAGGCTGTTCGGTCCTAATAGATAGGCTAAATAAATCACCATCTTGTATATCATTTTCGTCATTTCTCAATTTATTAAAAATATTGGCATTGACTACTATCTGTCCTAATGCCCCATCAGATCGTTGGATAAGAGAAACTAAATAACCACCATTAATTCTTGTTGCCTCTTCTGCATTAAATCGAATATTGTGTCGGCTCTCTTTAAAAAGTACTAATTTATTAAAATCTAAACCTACTTGGAATGACCCTTTGGATTTGTTTTCAAATCCAGCGTAAACGCTCCAATTCCAAGAAGTCGTGATACCTGCTGTTTCTACAAAGGAGGAAGATTGAGGGGTATGCCCTTTTAGATTGTATTTGTAACTAGATAACGGATTAATCGTTGCCGAAATAAAAGCAGTAGGTGCATCATCTCCCAATCCAATAGATATTACTTTAGTAGGTTTGGGTAATAATAATTTCTTGTCACTTTCTGTTAAATCAAATGTATTCGTTGGGTAGTCAAGCTCCAGTTTTTCTTTGACAGGTAATTGGTCAAAATTATCCATGGATACCCGCTCTTTTTCCGCTCTATAAATACCACTATTTTTACTATTGCTAATTAATTGTTTATCAAACAATAACTGCATAGATTGATAATTGGATGTCCAAGGACTTGGTGCTTTAAATAACTGGTCAAAATTATTGCTACTAACAAAACGTTGTGGCCCACTACCTTGCATTAAATGGGTAGTAGGCACAACACTAGTTGTTCGAGTGGTTTCCAGCTTAATGAACTGCTTTTTATCGTCGGGTAAACCAACAGTTGATTTTTTGGTGTAATTAAAATTATTATCGGAGCTATTAGAAGTTTCCCGAATGGTCCTTTCCGTTTTTATTTTAGAATCGTTTATTGTCTGGTCAATCGCTTCCTTTCTTACATAAGTAGTTTTTATTTGCCTCACAGTTTCTTCTAGTTCAACAATTTGTGTTTCTTTTAAGAATATTTCCTTTTCTAAATCTTCAATTAGACGAGTATTAGATTGCCAATTGAATAAAAACGCGCTCAATAGTCCCCCAGTTATAAAAGCAAGGAAGACCATCCATCCTTTATACACAAAAGGTGGCTTCCCCTCTGGTTTAGAAGGGATGTTAGGTATTATTCTATCCCAAAAATCAACTCCTGGGTCTTCCTCATAGTCATTCAGTACCCTTTGGAAAAAATGTTCCAAGTTATCAGGTTTCTTTTCTTCCTTCATTTTATTTTTTTCAATATTAACCTAAAACCTTCAAAATCAATTGTAAAATTTTTAAGGTTCATCTGCTAATTCTTTTTCTAATAATTTTCGCAAAGTTGCCTTTGCTCTTGATAATTGTGATTTAGAGGTATTAATTGAAATGCCTAATAAATCAGCAATATCTTGATGCGTATTTCCTTCAATTACATATAAATTGAAGACCATTCGATAGCCAGGTGGCAATTGTTGAATCATTTTTATCAATGCCCTAGCTCTAAATTGGCTAAATAAATCTTCGTCTGTTTCCAATCGTTCTCTATATGTTTCAATAGGCGTGGTAGGAATAATTCGGTGTTTTTTGCGTAAATGCTGCAAACAAACATTTACCATTACTCTTCTTAACCAAGCACCTAAAGCTCCGATTGGTTTATATTGGTACAAATCCCTGTATATTACAATCATGCCTTCCTGCAAAAGGTCTTCTGCCTCTTGCCGATGTTGAGCATAGCGCAAACAGACACCAAAAAGCATAGATTTAAACTTAAAAAAAAGTTCATTTTGTGCTTCTCGATTCCCTTGTTTACAACCGATAATAATATAAGAATCCGATTTACTCAAATGATTGATTGTTGGTTTACTTGTTCTTTTTTTATAAGATGATTAATGGTTTGTATTACTATATCAACGTTAAGAAGCTTGTGTCAGCAAGTAAAATAGTAAACAAACCATTGAAATCATCTATTTTGAAAAGAATTTTTAGTGAGAATGCTTTTCATAACAGCTAGTACAATATTTTTTAAAAGGGTTGCAAGCTATCAAAAATAAAGTTTAGGAGGAGGAGGGGATGAGGTTTATAGGGCTTATGAGGTTTATAGGGCTTATGAGGTTTATAGGGCTTATGAGGTTTATAGGGCTTATGAGGTTTATGAGGGGGATGAGGTTTATGGGTACATAGTAGATTTTTCTCCTCATTATTTTATGATTTTCTGCTCCTCAAAAGCTAAGGAACTTTACCCCAAATTTTTAATAACCTAACTCCCAACTTCACTTTCCTTATCAACCCTATC
>CAYMSC010000436.1:0-5542 GCA_964392805.1 uncultured Saprospiraceae bacterium | reverse complement strand
TTTTTAGCCTTATTTTTGTGCAGTTATTCAATATGTGATTCGTATTTTAGCTTAGTACATTGTAAATTAAATTCTTTATGGTTTTGACCGAGACTATTTTGGAATTTAGCAAGGCATTTTTGGAAGGGATAGCCGTTGCTATCGCTGAGAAAAATAACGCTGATAAATTTAAAAAGAGTCCGTCAAAATCGAAAGTTAATTATTTTACAATGTACTTAGTATTATTGAAAAAATAAATGAAAAGAATATATTTTCTACTACTCAGTTTGCTTTTTCCTTTGTTAGTTTTGGGGCAAGAAAAAATTCCATTAACAAGCCCGTTAATGGATGAATTTTTTTTTGAAAAAAGCAACATTCCTACCGTAAAAGGACAATTTTTAAATTACGATTTCAACGTACTTCGACGTGTTCCTATTAACTATAAAATTACGGTGCCGATTGAAGGCAATCAAATAGCCAAGGTGGCCGAGATTCAGTCGGACGGTTCTTTTGAATTGACGCTAAGCCATGCTTTTCCTTACCAACAAATACATATAGAAATTGGTCCTTATTATACGGGGGATATTATAGCCAACGATTCTTTATTTATAGAGTTGGATATGGCGCAACTGCAATTGGACCCTGTTAGATTTTTGGGAAAGGGTATTCAGTTTAGTGGAAAAGATGCAGGGATAAATGTTTATACCAATCGCTTTAATAATTATAAGAATGCGAAAAAAGGGCGTTTTTATAAAATGCGGCAAGAAGTAGTTATGAATAATGAATTGGAGGTAGCCCAACAGCGTACCCAATTCGAAGAGGCTTATAAAATTTGGGATGGATTAATGGAGGAATACTTAACGGAATTTCCCTCCGAATACACATGGGCAATACAAAACGAACGAGATTCTGACTACTATGCTTGGCTATTTACGATGTTCTGGCAGAAGGAAATGCCCAAGGATTTATTTGAAAAAGCATTGAAACACCAACCCCTATTAGTAAGTCAAGTAGGCATGAATTATTATAAATATTTATGTCGATTGATGAAATTAGTCACGCCATCTGAAAATTTTGAATTAACTCAAACCGTCTTATATGATAGGGTAGTGGGGGAAGAAAATTTGGAAGACCTCAAAGCTTTTCTTCAACAATATGAATTAAAAATACAACAAAAGACATATGATGATTTGCTGTATAAAAAAGGCCTTAGACAATTTATAAACACCAACCAAGAAGAATTAAAACAAGCGAGATTAGATGTATTTGCGAGAAATATTACAACTTTAGACATCCGATTATCAGACGTACTAAAGCTATTTGGCGCGCCTTATAATAAATGGAAAAAGAAAAAATACTACACTAAATTTTTACCACTCACAGCGACAGGTTGGGTCAGTACTTTTATGATAGAAAAAGTAGGCATTATCGAAGAGTATACGGCTTCTTTTGAACGAACTTTGACAGATGCTATGACCATTACAACGAATACTTCATTAGGCAGTCTTGTTTTAAATGCCCCCTCTTTTGGCGCCGCTTTGTATGTAGGACAGGAAACACATGCAAAAAACTTTGTCGCTACTTTACAAAATGCCTTTCCTAATAAAGCACTAATTTTAGATATTTGGGCAACTTGGTGTCGACCTTGCATTGTAGATATGGAAAGAAGTCCTGCTAAAAAGGCTGCAATGAAAGATTTGCCTGTTGAAATTATTTATATAGCGATTTCGGACGGTTCTAGTCAGCAAAAATGGGAACAGACGGTTAATCAATTAAAAGTATCAGGCAATCATATTTATATCAACAAAGAATTAGCAGATTCCCTGATGAAAGATTTTAATTTATTCGGTTATCCTAGTTTTATTTTTGTGGACGGCAGGGGCAATTGGGATACTAATTTTTTGCGCTCTATTTCTAATATTGATTTGAATAAGTTGAAGTCGAAGTTGTAGAGGGGTATTTGCCAAAGACTTATTCAGGCTAGCAAAAGGGACATCCATTTCATAAAAATCAATTCTTTTTAGTGCAAAGATAAGGGAAATGTGGCCTGCAAATCAAGGTTGATAGAAATGATAAGAGCTTCCAGAACTTGAAGTTCTACTGATTACCCACAGAATAGATTTGAAGTGCCGAAGCTACGCTCCTTTGAGAAAAAAGGGAGAAATAGCGTTTTTTATCCCGTCAACTGACGGGATTTCGGAGTGATGCTCCTTGATTTTTTGGTAAAAGAGCAGCGCTCTGACTCTGTCTGTAGCAAAATGATGCCCAAAACGGCAATAAGGAGCGTAGCTTCGACCCCATTTCAGCCATTTTATTCTGTGGGTAATGGATAGAAACTTGAAGTTCTGGAAGCTCTATTTCTGCAATTTATCTAGTTCAAAAACTATTGTACCACCAATTTTTGAGTAATAAAATGATCCTTTAATCGAACCCTGACAAAATAAATACCTTTGGCAAAAGTGCTAACATCAAGCCCTAGATTTGTATTTATATTATCCAATACCATTGTGCCATTAAGATTAAACAACTGAATTTTTTCAACCGTATTAACTCCACGGTTATCCAATAAGGCAATATTTACCACACCTGTAGCTGGATTTGGGTAAACATGAATTTTAGGGGTATTTATCTCTTCGGTTAATGGCAATTCAGGCAGGTCATTATTGGTCGTTCGTTCTGTTGCTACCTCCGATTCTGTTTCTGTAAATGCAGGCGTACAATCTTCTATTCTAGCAGTAAATTCAGTTCCAGCAGCTACCGCAAAACCTGTAGTCAAGGTAATACTTTCACCTGCCGTAAATAAAATAGTACCATCGGTATAGTTTCGACTAGATTCAATAATATCGGAAGCAGGTACACTTTGATTTCCACTAAAAGTAGACGCATCCAATTTAAAAGTATCTTGACAAGCAAACATTTCTTCGGCAACTAGCGGGTCGGTACCAGCCGTTTGTTCTTCTAAATTAGTATGTCCATCATTATCAGGGTCCCCGTCGGCATCCTCCAAATAAGTCAATAATTGGGTAAATTCCCAAACATCATTCAGACCATCCCCGTCTGCATCGTCCATTTGAGTCGTTGCGGTCCAATCTGCATGTGTCTCATTCAAGGTAGGCATATTGGCATTCGCATCTCTTAAATGATTTCTAAGTGCTAATCTCAAACGGTTAAAAATAGAAGGGTTATCAGCAGCTATATCGGTGGTTTCGCCAATATCGGTAGCCAAATTATATAACTCCAAAGTACCTTCATGGTAATCGACGTTAAGTTTATAATCTCCTTCTATTGCAGCAGAAACGGGTACTTTTCCTCCATTTCCATAATGAGGCGAATGAAAATACATTGGCTCAGGTCTAGCAATCGAATTATTTAAAAATAAAGGAGCAATATTTACGCCGTCAATATCTACGGGTAAAGGATTAGCAGAACCAGTCAATGCAGCGAAAGTAGGTAATAAATCATAGCCAACTATCGGGGTGTTGTTATAAGTATTTGCAGGAACATTTGGTCCTTTAACGATAAAAGGCACTCTAATTCCGCCTTCTGTCAAATGTACTTTTCCACCCAATAAAGGCGCATTATTCGATTGACCAGAAGCAGCTCCATTATCTGAGGTAAAGATAACGTAGGTATCTCCTTCCAACCCTAAATCTTGGATGGCCTGCATAATTTGACCAATCCCCGTATCCATATCCTCTGTCATCGCACCATAATCTTCGTTATTATGATTCCCATTAGAATTATTAGGTCGTTCGCTAGCATTATTATATAAGTCAATGGTTGCCTGTTGTGCTTCTAAAGGACTATGAACTGCATAATGAGAAACTTGCAAATAAAAAGGGGCTCCATCATTTTTAGCAGCCGTGATAAAATCTACTGCTTTAGTACTTAATTCAAATATTTTTTTAGGGTCCGATTGGGCAAGTCCTCCTTGGTCTCCATCATTATTTGTTGTGTTTCCATCCCCAAAATCAAACCCATTGTCTGCGGTGCCACCTGAACCTAAGTGCCATTTACCATAATGTGCCGTTCGATAACCTGCGGCGGATTTTAACCATTCTCCAATCGTTACATCTGCATCATCTATAGAGGTATTTGTTGCTGGCGTTAATATTCTTTCGATTGTAGTCGAGCCACCACCAGTTTCTGTAAATTGATTTCTAGCAGTCGTTTGTCCCGTCAAAATAGCACATCGAGAAGGAGAACATTTTGGTGCAGGCGCATACCCCTGAGAAAAAGTCATCCCTTTCTGAGCAATTAAAGTATCTATATTAGGCGTAAAATAAAACCCACTTTTGGATGCTGGAATAGTATTAGACATAGCAACCGAGCTACCTGTCCAACCCATATCATCCGCTAAAATAACCACAAAATTAGGGGGTGCATCTGTTAATTCTACGGTGCCCGTTGCATCAAAGGGGTCAGACCACTTTTCGTCTGTATAAATAGCGGAACTAGTTAAGGTTTTAAGAAAAGCAATTAGGTTATTTTTATCACCCTCCGATAAATTTAGTTGTTGCCCTGTTCCATTTCCACGTATTAAAACATTGTCTAAATTATTGTTATCTGGGTCAACTGGAATACTATTATAATGGTTAATTACATCCAACATACTCGTAAAACTACCATCATGCATCATCGGACCATTTAAGTCTCCATTTGGATTGAATACATCTCTTAAAGATGGCGACCGAGTGTTGGTGAAATCTTTAGCAGCTGGGTCTCCAGCAACACCAATAACCCCATTATTACCAGAACTTTGTCTGAGGTCAAAAGTAGGGGTATTATGACAAGGCGCACAACTTGCTCCACCCAACAATCGTCTTTTTAAATAAAGCTCTTTACCTAAATTTTCTTCCATCGTAAAGTTTGGAAAATCTATGGTGTCATTGGCGACCATTGCACGTCCAGTATCATATTTGGAATCAAAAGATTGGATACTTCTAATAAATTGAGCGAGTGCCAATTGTATTCTTTCTTCTGTAATATTTCCATCGGGAAAGGCCAGCGGAAATAATTGTTGATAGTAATCCAAATTAGCTAATTTCCGAGTCAGCGAATCAATATCTGCCCCATTCGTCCCATTAAAACCCATTTCTACGTGGTCTTGAATAGGCTGAGTCGTCTGGTCTTCTAAAGTTGCAGCTCTTTTGTCCCAAAAAAATCGGTCTTCGCCAGAAAAACGGGAATAGGCTAAACGCATCGAATGTCGCCCTGTCAATCCTCCATTTAGTCCAACACTAACCGTTTCATCATCACTAAAGGCTAAAGCTTGTTGATGGCAACTTGCACAGGCAATCGTATTATTAGTCGATAAATTTTTATCATAAAATAAAACCCTTCCTAAAGTTGCCCCTTGGTTGGTAATGGCATTATTAGCAGGCGTATTATCTCTGTTGCTTAAATAATCGGGAACGGGTAGATTGGCATAATTTAAAAAATTGACAACATCAATAGTGGCAGACATTAAGACAAAACAAGGGAGTGCTAAAATGATGAGTAGACGTTTTTTCATACAAATAGAGTAGTAAGTGGTTTAACAAAGTTCGGAGTACAAATAAAA
>CAYMSC010000435.1:0-5570 GCA_964392805.1 uncultured Saprospiraceae bacterium | reverse complement strand
GGATCAAAAGAAGCCGTCCTAGATGTTCAAGTTATTGTTTTGCCGTTACTTAATGCCAAAGATACCAATAAGCCTACAAAAATAAATAACCATCTTTCAACCGAAATTGTTATTCATACGTTAAGGTTTTTGAAATTATCTTACTTTTTATAATAAAGGAAGGATATTTGGGCTTATTATTAAGGAAGAATTTGGTAAATACATCTTATTATTTCCCTACTCATTTAAACAAATTTATCAATAATGACTAAAAAATACTTTTATTTACTATTCAGTTTGACTTTTTGTGCCCTAAATCTCATGGGACAAACTGGTTATAACATTGAGGTGACATTAGAAAATTATGACCAAGAAAAATTATTCCTGGGCTATCACTATGGAGACAAGCAGTATATAAAAGATTCTGTAAAAGTGAATGCAGCAGGAAAATTTATCTTTCAAGGGGAAGAGGATTTAGCCGCAGGAGTTTATTTGATAGTGATGCCACCAGACAACCAATATTTTCAGGTATTAGTGGATAAAGCAGCGCAGCATTTTACGGTGAAAACCGATGCAAAATCCCCGACTTTAAATATGAAAGTTACGGGCAGTAAAGATAATCAACTATTTATTGATTATATGAATTTCTTGAGCGAAAAAAGACCAGAAGCAGAAGGTTTGAAAAAAGAGTTAGCAGCAGCGTCCATAATGGATAAGCAAGCGGTTCAAGCCAAATTGGATGGCATAAATACAGCCGTTAAAGCTTTTCAGAATAAGATTGTTCAGGATCATTCCAATACCCTAACTGCGGCGTTGTTAAAATCTGGTATAGAAGTACCAATGCCTGAATTTAAGGGGACAGAAAAAGAGATTCAATTAAAGCGGTATTACCATTTTAAAGACCATTATTTTGATCATATTAATTTAGGAGATGAACGACTAGTTAGAAGCCCCATTTTATATCAGAAAATCGACTATTATCTCAATAAATTGACGGTTCAAAACCCCGATTCTATTAATAAGTCGATAGATTTTATATTAGAAAAAGCAAAACCAGCCGATGAGACGTTTAAGTATTATTTAGTTCATTTTTTGAATACCTATGCGGCCTCTAAGATTGTAGGGATGGATGCGGTTTATGTGCATATTGCAGAGAAATATTATGCAACAGGACAAGCACCTTGGACGGATGAAGAGCAGTTGAAAAAAATAACTGATAATGCCAAAACCTTAAAGCCCATTTTACTCGGAAAAACAGCACCAGATTTGGCAATGTACGAAATTGATATTGAAGGAACAATCGCGGCAGAGAATGCAGAGAATGAGTACCAGAGATGGAAAGCCAAACAAGCAATTACGTTACATGGGGTAGATGCGCCATATACCGTACTTTTTGTATGGGACCCAGACTGTGGACATTGTAAAAAGTCAATGCCTACGATGTTAGAATTTTATGAAAATTTCAAAGATAAAGGGGTTGAAATATTTGCTGTTTGTACTAAGACCTACGAAGAAATGCCTGCTTGTGCTAAAACCATGAAAGAGAAAGGGATGATTAATTGGATAAATGCCATAGACCCTTTCATCAAATCAAAGTATAAGCAAATCTATGATATTCGGTCTACCCCTCAAATTTTTATCTTAGATGAAAATAAAGAAATCATTTCTAAAAAAATTGGCGCAGAACAATTGGCGGAAGTGATGGAAAGAATTTTGGAACAGAAATCAAAATCTAATTCCAAACAAGGTGATTCCAAATAAGTATTATAATTTTTTATAAAATAAGATATTTTTTTAAGTATAAAATGCTGCAAGCGAATTGTTTTCGTTTGCAGTTTTTTATTTATATTAAAAAAAGTAATTTAAAAATCACAAAATGCTTTTTTTTCCTAATATAAACCTTTATTTTCGTGTCGATATTATTAGTAATTGGTGTTTTTTCATAAAGTAAGGATTAAAATGCACTAAATCAATAAGGAGATTCAAAAAATAACCTTGTCACATTTAGATGAATTTTAAAATTTCATTTTGAAAATAAAACTAATAACTATAATTTTATTTGGCTAAATTATTAACACAATTCAACCTGTTTTACGGGATCAAACGTAATTACGTATGAAAAAACTTATTCAGTTAACTTTCTTGTTTAGTTTATTATCTGTCACTGTCGCTTTTGCACAGCCTTCAGGTGTAAATGGTGAGGCAGGAAAGTGTTATGCAAAGTGCTTAATTCCAGATGAATACAGCACAGATACAGAGCAAATCGAAACAGCTAGTGCTTATACTAGAACGGACATCGCTAAGCCAAGATTGGCGACGGCTACTCGGTCAGTTATGGTAAAAGCAGCAAGTTCAAGAATCGTTGAACGACCTGCTGAATATACTACAACTACAGAGCGAGTTTTAGTAAAAGAAGAAAGTAAGCGAATTGTTGCTGTACCTGCAACTTATGAAACTTATACGGAGCAAGTAGAAACAGAGCCTGCTTCAAAAAGAATTATTCCTATCCCAGGTGAGTATTCAACGATTACTGACAATAACATATACATGGGTACAACGGATGGAACAAGTACTTCTAAAGGTGCTTCTCCAAATAGTTTTGACCCTTCTGCGGCTTCGGCTGTAGGTAAAGCATTAGCTTCTGACGGAGACCAATCTGGTGTAGGCGTAGCAGGTAATGCAGGTGCTGGCGCAGGTTCTGCTGGAAACGGCACAGCTGGTACTAGTGCAAGAAGTGCTGCTAATAGAGCAGGTAGAGTTGCTGCTGGAAGTACTGCTGAAGGTGATTTAGCAACAGTAGGTTCAATCATGCCTTATTATACTAGCGTTTCTTCTGTGGAGTTTGAGCGTATTCCAATGGAATATGAAACAACGACAGAAAGAGTAGAAGTTTCTCCTGCTTCCACAAAGTGGGTAAAGCGTAAAGCGGATAGAAACTGTTTATCTGCTAATCCAGATGATTGTTTAGTATGGTGTTTAGTAGAAGTACCAGCTGAATTTAAAACAGTAACTAAGCGTACCGCTAAAGGTTGTGCGGCTGGATATACAAGAAGTAGCAAGTCTACAGGAGCTAATTCAAGAGATGAAGAATGTGTAAGAGTTCGCCAAGTTGCAGCTCAATACGGTCGTCGTCAAATCGTTAAGGCTGCACCTAGCTACAGAGAAGAAGTTATTCCAGCAAAGTTTTCAACAGTAACTAAGCAAAGAGTTAAAACTCCTGCAACTACTAGAGAAGAAATTATTCCTGCTGAATATAAGACCGTAACTAAAAGAGTTATCTCTAAGCCAGCTTCTTATGATAGAGTAGCGATTCCTGCTGAATTTAGTACTTCTACTTATAGCTACAGACAAGGATTAACGTTAAAGCCAGGATACAGATGGACTACTTCTGGTTTGGTTTATAACCCAGCTTATGATTCAGGTTCTTCTAGCTACAGTGGTTCTCCAATGCCTGCTGGTGCAGGTTCTGGTGCTGACGGAATTGGTGGTTCTGGCCGAGGTGGTGATGTTGGTGACATGATTGGTGGTGATGTTCCTGCGGATGCTAATAGCGCAGATGTATATTCTAACTGGGGCGACGCTGGATGTCCAGCAGGATACAGCTACAACGCTGATTCTGGTGTATGTTCTCGTTCAGTGGATATTCCTGCAGAATATTCTACGGTCACTAAGCGTTCTGTAAGTAGAAAAGGTGGTTTTTCTGAATGGAGAGAAGTTGTTTGTGCAAACAAAATCACAGCAACCTTAACACAACAAGTACAAAGAGCATTAAGAGACAGAGGGTATGACCCAGGGCCAATCGACAATGTAATCGGTACTAGAACGAAGGCTGCTTTAGTTAAATTCCAAAAAGACAATGGTTTACCTGTTGGTAACTTGGATATTGAAACATTAAATGCTTTAGGTGTAAGTCAATAAGCACTAGTTTTTCTTCCTAGAAGAAAAGCTAATAGCTACAAAAAGGTTCTGAAAGGCAATGCTGCTTTTCAGAACCTTTTTTGTTTAAGTAGGCGCTCCTAGAACGACCTATCAATTTTTAAATAGTCTGCGCTATCGGTTTTAAATGGATGGCTTTAAAAATTTCTTACTACTTTTGAAAACGCAGCGGGAAACCTCAAATAATTATCAATGATTAGCCAATAGGCGATTTTACAATCAATACAGTTCTACCATTGAATACTTGCTTTATTTTATTATACCAATTAGCCATCCGCCTTTACGGATTAGCCATTCGTATAGGGGCAAATTTTCAAAACAAAGCTAAACTATGGATAACAGGTCGACAACATATCTTTGAAAAACTAACTAAAGCTTTTGAAACGGAAACAGGAGCTATTATATGGATGCACTGCGCCTCCTTGGGCGAATTTGAACAGGGCAGACCACTCATTGAACGATTTAAAGCGGATTATCCTGCCTATAAAATCCTATTGACGTTCTATTCGCCGTCGGGCTATGAAATTAGAAAAAATTATGCTTTAGCCGACTATGTTTTTTACTTGCCTTTAGATACGCCTTCCAATGCCAATCGCTTTATTTCCATCGTCCAGCCTAAGCTCGTATTTTTTGTCAAATATGAATTTTGGTATTTTTACTTAATGACCCTCCAACAAAAAAAGATTCCCTATTATTTAATTGCTGGCGTCTTTCGACCCAAGCAACTATTTTTTAAACCCTATGGCAAATGGTATTTTAAGGCTATCCAAGGCTTTGAAAAAATATTTTTGACTGATGCCCCTTCTTTAGCGATTGCTCGTAAACACGACCTTCAACAAGCCTTATTAACAGGTGACCCAAGGATAGATAGGGTAGCGGCGATTGCCAAAAATGCCTCGCCCATCCATGAACTACAACAATTTAAAGGGAACAAGCAACTTTTTATACTCGGTAGCGCCCACGAACAAGATTGGCAAATCTTTTTTGATTTTTTAAAAGCCATTCAAACCCAAACTTACTTTGACCAATGGCGATTTATGATTGCTCCCCACGAAATAACCGATACTCAATTGACCAAAATAACCGAACAATCTCCCTTACCTATCCTGCGCTATACCCATTGTACGACACCGCAACAAATAGCCCCTTCCGCTCTTTTTGTATTGGACACTATCGGACAACTGAGCGCCGCTTATCAATATGGCGATATGGCTTTTATCGGCGGTGGTTTTGGTACGGGGATCCACAATATCTTGGAACCTGCTGCTTTTGGCTTACCGATTTTGTTTGGGCCTAATTATGAGAAGTTTCAGGAGGCGGTGGAGTTGGTGGAAATTGGTGGGGCGGTGTGTGTGCGAGATTCAGTGGAGTTGGTTGCTATTTTTGAGCGGTGGGAGGAGGAGGTTAATCGAGTTGCCGTTGGCAAAGTGACTAGAAGTTATATTGAGCGGAATGTTGGGGGGACAAAGCGGATACTTAGGGAATTGAGTATTAAAGGATTTTACAAGAAATAACTCCGATGTATCGGAGGATTTAACGGATAAAACGGTTACTTTGCTTGATTTGCTCTAGGCCTCCGAAGTTTCGGAGCAGGCTGTGTTCTTCTTTGCGAAGGTTATTTTTTCGTTTTTTCTAAGTAGACTTGCACTAAGGAA
>CAYMSC010000434.1:0-5593 GCA_964392805.1 uncultured Saprospiraceae bacterium | reverse complement strand
GAACCAAAATAAGCTCGTCCAGATGACCAACTTATTATTTCGTCGTTACTTAGTAACTTTTTTTGTAGTTTGTCACAGAAGCAATCTATTTTTTTGAAAGTTACCCCTAATCATCAATTAAAATATCATGTTTAGAGGCAATAAATGGAAAATAAATCTAAGACAAAGACCATTCTGAAAAATTATGTTACTTCTTTCTTTGAGGAAAAAAATGTATATTTACTTAAAAGAAAACCTAATTTTTCATAAAATCTATTAGTATGGTTGTTGTAGAAAAAGAAAAAGCAATTGAAACAATAAAACCAATATACATGGCTTTTAGAGACCTCTCCACCCAATATTTAACAGATACCTTTCATATCAAGCGTATCCGAAAAAGTCCGCTTTTGCAAAAATGGCTAGCAATGCCTTATGACCTTTCAAAATTGGAAAAGGCAGAATTAGAAAAACTCAGAGATAAATTAGACATTTAT
Source organism: uncultured Saprospiraceae bacterium (assembly GCA_964392805.1). Classification (GTDB taxonomy): domain Bacteria; phylum Bacteroidota; class Bacteroidia; order Chitinophagales; family Saprospiraceae; genus JAFMDF01. The sequence continues at coordinate 5,120 of CAYMSC010000434.1, read as the reverse complement.
GGAGCTTATTACAATGAAGGGGAATTAAAATGGAAATTTTTAAATCCATTAATTCGACTTGTCGATTATGATGAAGATGATGCTTATGATACCTATATCGAACGAACTATCCAAGCGGAAGTGGAAGGCGAAAAGCTTAGAGGAACAGTAGACTTTATCCTAGCCACAGGGGATTATGAACCATCTGGTCCATTTTTCTTTTTACATGAATACAAGCGAGAAAAAGGTACAGCAGACGACCCAATCGGTCAACTATTAAGTGCTATGTTAGTGGCTCAAAAATTAAATGCCAATAAGAATCCTCTTTATGGTTGTTATGTCATTGGAAGGCTATGGTTTTTTGTCGTTTTAACAGGAAAGGAATATGCCATTACTAGTGGACACATTGCCTCTAATGATGATATTTTTACGATTTATGGCATGTTGGTAAATATGAAGAAAATTATTAAAGACAAATTATTATAAGTACCAACTCATAATTAGTTTAAAATCTCAGGGAGATTATTATGGGGTTAGTTTTCGTCAAAAAATCGTCATGCCCCTAATTTTTCAAATTTTCAAATTATACCAAGCTTTTGACCTCAAATACCAAATCATTAAAATCAACATAATCACCCAATAAACTATTTCAGCAGTCCAAGCCATGACTAATCCTCCATCAAAGAAATTAATCACGGAATAAATATAGACCAAATAGCCCAAGGCACACCAAGTTTGAATTTTCAATCCATAATAAGTCGCTCCTACTCCTGCTAGTCCGTTAAAATAAACAACCCCTATCGAATTTAAGGTTAAAATAATCATTAAGACATAAAAAATAGGCTGTGCTTCCAATATCAAAGACATATCTTCTGAGCCTAAAAGTGGATATAAAATTTGGGTAGGAAATAATACTAGGGGAATCGTTAGTAACATGGTTATTATCCAAGAAAATTTTGCTGTTTTCCAAATAATAGGTATAACTGCTTGGCGTTTTTGCTGACCAATAAAATGACTGACTAAAGTGTTTATTGTAGAAGCAAAACCCCAACTTGGAATTTGTAAAAACAGAAATACCATTCGAACTAAGTTGGTAATGGCTAAAGGTCGCTCTCCTAGATTCTCTACTATCCCAAAAAAGACAAACCAACTTCCTAGCCCAACAATGGATTGAGCGACGATAGGTGAAGCCAAACGTTGTTGGTCACGGATTAAATCCCAATTGATTGTAGGAATTTTAAAGAGTTTATATTTTTTAATGCCTTTGTCAAAATAAACATAAACTAAAAAGCAGACAAAAGCCACTATTTCTGCAATTGTGCTAGCCAATCCTGCTCCTGCAATGCCCATTTCAGGAAGACCAAATCGACCATAAATTAAACCATAATTGAGAAAGATATTAACAACACCAAGGATAATGGTATCAATAAGGATAAATTTAGTTCGAGCAATGCCTGTGTAAAACGCAATCATTGCCAGCCCTGTATAACTAAAAAAGACCCCCCAAGACCGATAATTAAGGTAAGCTATACTTTTATCAAGAATTTCTTTGGAATCAACAAAAAGAGTAAAAAAGTAGGTACAGCCATACTGCATAAAAATGAATAGACCAATGGCGAGTAATATTTCAAAGTAGAGCATTGCATAAAAAGTATGCCCTACTTCATCTAATTCATCCTGCCCTGCCCTTCGGGCGATAATAATCTGACCACCTTTAGAAAATCCGTAGCCAATTGCCGCCACTATCAAGTAAAAAACACTTACAAATCCAATTGCTGCAAAATCTAATTCGCTACGATGAAATAGAAAAATACTATCACTTAATGCTATAACATTTTGCGCCGCTGTGCCCAACATGATGGGCGCAGATATAGAAAAAATTTGACGATACGTAGTATTTAGGTGCATAGTTCTCTGCCTTCATTCGAAGCTGCAATTTTGAAAACGATGGAACTTTGGGCTTGTTACAAAATAATATAACTTTCATTAACTATATTATCCCCTCATCGCTTCTACAGGATCCATATTGGCAGCTTGGAATGCAGGAATAATACCTGCCAAAACACCTGTAAGAATAGACACAGACAAACCAAATATAGCATTTCCAGAATCAAGATATAATGGAAAGTCTATGGCTTTAGAAATACCCATTAATAGCAGCCAAATAAGGCCCATACCTATCAATCCTCCGAGAATACAAAGTACAACTGATTCAATCAAAAATTCAATTAAAATCACATAACTTTTTGCGCCTAATGCTTTTTTTACACCAATTAAATTCGTTCGTTCCTTTACAGAAACAAACATGATATTCGCTACACTAAACATCCCCACTATCAAAGCAAAGCCTCCAATTAACCAACCCGCTGAATTTAAAACACCAAAAAGACCGTCCAATAAGTTACTTAATAGAGATAATTCATTTAAAGCAAAATCATCTTTCTCCTTTGGTTTTAATCTTCTTTTTGCTCGTAAAGCACCTCTAATTTCTTCTTTCATGTCTCGCAAATCTACTCCTTCCTTTGCTTTTATACTAATGGCAGAACCCATTCCATGTCCCTCTTTGATGTTAGCAAATTTTTTGGCTAGTTCTAATGGAATAATCATTCCTTCATCAAAATTCATTATGCCTATAAGGCTTTCTCCTTCTTCTTTAATCACAGCAATAACCTCCATTTTTATCCCCCCTATATTTATTCTTTTTCCAATAGGTGCTATCGACCCAAATAATTCTTGGGCGACAACTGCTCCTAAAATAACTTTGGGCGCACCAGAAATTAATTCTGCTTTAGAAAAATACCGACCTTGGGAATATTCAAAGCCAAACAATGCACCACTATCTTCGGTTACACCTACCAAAAAACTACCTTCTACATTATTGGACCGATATTTTACTGTTTTCCCTCCAACCACTGTATAAAAAGAAGTCATATCGGCAGATTTGACTTTTGTTTGAATGGCTTTAAAATCTTTATAAGACGGTTGTGGTCTTTTCATCCACTTCCAATAATTATTTCCGGGGTCTTCTGCCCAAGAAAAACGGTCTACATAAATTACATCATTTCCTAATTTGTCAAAACTAGAACGCACATTGTCCTCTAAGGAATCTACGGCCGACAATACACCGATGATACAAAAAATTCCAATGGAAATTCCTAACAAGGATAAAAAACTCCTGAGCTTATTACCAACTAAGGACTGCCATGCTTGTCGAAAACTTTCTTGAATAACTTTTAGAATCGTAATCATGTAATTATTTTATGCTTTCGAGTGAAAAAACGAAACCGTTTTGATTGACGCAAATTTAAGATACTTCTAGCATATAACGATAATCATTCGATAAAGGTGTTACTTTTTTCTGCTAAGTAGTCCTAAAACAAACAATAAAGACCATTTTAAGTTATTTTTAGTAAAAAAAAAGCGTTCCCCATCAAATCCATTCCTAACTATAACTTATTTTATTGACAATGAGTGATATATAATTAGGAAAGTAGGCAATTCCTATTCTAAAAGACCAATACATTTCTTATCTTTGCAATCATTTTCAAAAAATGGCTTGTTTTTGGTAAACCATTCTAAAGAGTGAATTAATTAATTTAACTGATTTTTAAATAGATTTATTTTTAAATCGACAATTGATTAATCCCTTACTATCTTGGTTACGAACATAGCCTTGACATATTTTGAATTATTAATAATTTTTTCTGTTTCCAAAATAGAAGTATCACTTCTAAAATAGGTACAGGACTGTAAACAGTATTTTTGAATGAGGACTAAACTGTCACAATTCAATTTTGAGCTCCCTGAGGAACTTGTTGCTAAATATCCTTCTGACAATAGAGACGAATCTCGTTTAATGGTTGTTCATAGGGATACAGGAAAAATCGAACACAAAATCTTCAAAGACCTGATAGGTTATTTTGACGAGGAAGACGTGATGATTTTTAATAATACTAAAGTTTTTCCTGCCAGACTTTATGGTACTAAGGAAAAAACAGGAGCTAGAATTGAAGTATTTCTACTTAGAGAACTCAATAAAGAAGCTAGGCTTTGGGATGTATTGGTTGACCCAGCTCGAAAAATTCGAGTAGGTAACAAACTATATTTCTCGGACAAAGAGGATAATAATATTCTAATTGCGGAAGTTGTTGATAATACGACCTCTAGAGGTCGAACTATTCGATTCTTATATGAAGGAACAGACGCAGAGTTTCATGGTGAATTGGAAAAATTGGGAACGATGCCCCTTCCTAAATACCTTGACCGTCCACCTGAGCCTTTAGATATTGAAAGATACCAAACCATTTACGCTAAGGAAATTGGTGCAGTCGCTGCTCCAACTGCTGGTTTACATTTCAGTAGAGAGCTGATGAAACGATTAGAAATCAAAGGCGTTGACTTTGCAGAATTAACCTTACACGTTGGTTTAGGTACATTCAGAAGCATCGATGTTGAAGATTTGTCTAAGCATAAAATGGATGCTGAGTTTTTTAGAATTAGTGAGGATGCTTCTTCTAAAGTCAATAAAGCATTAAAAGAAAATAGGAGAATCTGTTCTGTTGGTACAACTTCCATGCGGTCTATTGAATCCGCTGTCTCTGCAACAGATAATTTGAAAGGGGTTGAAGGTTGGACCAATTTATTTATCTTTCCTCCCTATGAATTCCGAATTGCAAACTGCATGGTAACCAATTTTCACTTACCAAAATCGAGTTTAGTGATTATGACTAGTGCTTTTGGTGGTTCAGAATTGATTAAAAAAGCTTATGCAGAAGCTATCAAAGAAAAATATCGGTTCTTCACTTATGGTGATGCGATGCTGATACTTTAAAAAAATAGATGGTTCTTTATCATTATAAATACCTAAAAAGGCTATTTTGAAATAATTTCAGAGTAGCCTTTTTTATTTTTTATTGAACTCCTTTTACTTTCTTGCTGTTCAATATACTTTGTAACGATTTAGGCGACAGGAATGAGGAGTCAGGGGTCAGATAGATAGACCAAAATGGCTAAAATTTTAGTAGTTGAAACAGTAAATATTAGCAGTAGTGGTTTAGTTGATTAATTATTGATTACTAATTATTCAAATTAAGTAACGGCAAAACAATAACTTGAACATCTAGGACGGCTTCTTTTGATCC
>CAYMSC010000433.1:0-5604 GCA_964392805.1 uncultured Saprospiraceae bacterium | reverse complement strand
TTAACCGCCCTCAAATACATTCCTTGAATACTATTTTGCAAGGGCCACCAGGAACAGGAAAAACCTATCAGACCGTCAATTATGCCTTATCAATTATAGAAAATAGACCATTAAAAGAATTAGCATTAGAACCTAGAAAAGATTTGCGTCAGCGATTTGAAGCCTATCAAGAAGAAGGTAGAATTCAGTTTATTACCTTTCATCAATCCTATGCTTACGAAGATTTTGTAGAAGGCATCAAACCTGTAACCATAAACGGGCAAATACAATATGGCATTGAGAACGGTATTTTTAAGCAAATTTCCATTGACGCTCGACGATGTTTATTAGAAGCGGTGGCTCAAATATTACCACATTATGAAATCGAGGTCGAGTTTAATCAATTATATCGAGCTTTTTTAGGCTATTTAAAAGGAGATGATTTTTCCAATTTCTCCACGCCAAGTGGACGAAATATTCTCCTACATAAAGTGCTTCGATTTGGCAACTTATCTGTCAGGCAAGGAAAATCCTTTTCTACTTTTACCATCGTCAAAAACAAGCTACAAAAGTTATATCAATCCGTTGAAAATATCGCCGATACAAAATATACCGCAGAAATGGTTCGGTCTATCATTGGAGATGTGAACACCAACGCTTATTGGGGGGTCTTTTTAGCTTTCAAAGAATTTGAAGCAACTATTGTTCAGCAAGAAATAGCAACGCTAGCTGCCACAGAAACTGCCACTGAACCCATCAACATAAAAGAAGTCTCTAATCAAGTATTAAATCATTGCAGAAAATATGTGCTTATAATTGACGAAATAAATAGAGGAAATATTCCTGGAATTTTTGGAGAACTAATCTCTATGATGGAATCTGACAAAAGAGAGGGTCGTCCCGAAGTGATTCACACTATTTTACCTTATTCTAAAGAAATATTTGCCATTCCACCTAATCTCTATTTTATAGGAACCATGAATACGAGCGACCGCAACGTGGAAGCGATGGATATTGCTCTAAGAAGACGGTTTAATTTTATTGAAATGCCACCTCAACCTGCTTTATTAAGACCTGCCATCGAAGCGGGTGTGGACTTAGAAAAATTATTAAGTACGATTAATATAAGGATTGAAGCCTTATTAGATAAAGCACATTTAATCGGTCATGCTTATTTTATGAGCGTTGCTACTTTAGACGATTTGATTGAATTATTTGACAAAAAAATCACTCCTTTATTAAAAGAATATTTCTTTGGTGACTTAAATAAAATTGGCTTGGTTTTAGGCAAACAATTTTTTACAAAAATCCAATCCGTTGACCAACAACTATTCGGTGATTTTGATGCGGAGTTTGTCGAAGCATTAAGTTATAAAAAGCTGTATGAGTTAAAACCAGCAACAGCATGGAAAGAGGTCGATTTTATCAATATCTACGATAAAAACTATGAGGCCTAAAATCATTTTTACAGTAACCAATGACCTTAGCTATGACCAACGAATGATTCGTATTTGTAATAGCTTGGTCAATAATGGATTTGAAGTTTTACTCATTGGTCGCTTACGAAAGAATTCTATTCCACTTACCACAAAGAAGTTCCAGCAACATCGGTTTAATTTGTGGTTTGAAAGTGGCAAATTATTTTATCTAGCTTATAATATTCGCCTATTCTTTTTCTTGTTAAGTAATCGTTTTGACATTATTGGCAGCATAGATTTGGATTCTCTCCTACCCTGCTTTTTAGCTAGTAGAATCAAAAGAAAATCCATTGTATTTGATGCCCACGAATATTTCACAGAAGTGCCAGAAGTCGTCAATCGGCCGATGACAAAATGGGTTTGGCAGGCCCTTGGTAATTGGATAATTCCAAAATTAAAATATGCCTATACTGTTAGTGCTTCCTTACAAACATTATTTACAAAAAAGTATGGGGTCGACTTTCAATTAGTAAGAAATATTACGAAAAAAGAAACGCTTAATAACACGTCTTTAAATAAAAAATCCAAATATACAGACCACCCAATTATACTCTATCAAGGTGTTTTAAATGAAGGTCGAGGGTTAGAAGAGATAATTAAGACGATGCAACTGCTACCAAAAGGGGAACTTTGGCTGGCGGGAGAAGGCGATTTATCCAATCAACTTAGACAATTAGCCATTGATTTAGGGCTAACAAATCGAGTGAAATTTCTTGGATATTTACAACCCGATGCCCTAAAATTAGTTACTTTTCAGGCAACTATTGGTTTAAATTTATTGGAAAATAAAGGATTGAGTTATTATTATTCACTGGCAAATAAAACCTTTGACTATATGTATGCTGGAATTCCTGCTCTCCATATGAACTTTCCAGAGTATGCAAGTATTAATGAGGAATTAGAAATAGGTATCTTAGTGGATGATTTGCAAGCATCTACTTTAAAAAAAGCAGTTTTAAGATTAATTACCGACAAGGATTTTTATCAAAAAATAGAAAATAATTGTCAACAAGGAACGGCTATATTTAATTGGGCAATAGAAGAAACAAAATTAGTAGCAATTTATAAAAAGGCGGTAGGACTGAGAGAATTTTGAACTATAAAGGGCTCAAAAAAGATTCTCGAAATTATATTTTCAAAAAACTATAAGTACACAACCTAAAAGAAAATCCGATTAAATCCGTTCCATCTGTTTAATCCTCCGATGAAAAATCGGAGCAGGCAGTAGTCCTATCCTCCTAGTTCAGTTTGTAGTTTGCAATACATGCTGACGGTTAATGCGTTTTTCGTATACACCAAATTTAATGGGATTTGTTCCCAAGTCCCTTTAGGGACTAAACATGGGTAGAAAATAAGCAATTAATCACGTCTAAATAGGCCGTAGGTACGCAACATAGGTTACAAAATCATGTTACGTACCTATGGCACGGCAAAACACCAATAATATCCCTTTTTTCTACCCATGTTTAGTACCTACGGCACTATTTTAAGGAGACAAATCCCGATTGCGCCCATTTGGCGGCTACATTGAATTTACGACCAGCCTGAGATTGGCAGTTTGCTTAACAATTAAGCTTTTATCATTTTCCAAAACATAAATCAAGGATAAAAAAATCAATGCTTTCCATTTTAATACCAACTTATAATTTTGATATTACCACTTTGGTAAAAGCATTACATCAACAATGTATAGCAAATGGTATCTCCTTTGAAATTTTATGTTTTGATGATGGGTCACAAGCAATTTACAAAAACAAAAATCAAGTCATTACCAATTTAGAAAATATAACTTATTGTGAATTGCCCACCAATTTAGGAAGAGCCAAAATTAGAAATGTATTAGGAAAAGCAGCAAAATATCCCTATTTATTGTTCATGGACTGTGATTCAGCAGTTACTAGTAATCAATATATCAACAACTATATCGACCAACTAAGACCTGATACTTTACTCTATGGCGGAAGAGTTTATGAAGAAAGTCCACCAGAAAACAGTGCAAAAAGACTCCACTATTTTCATGGAAAACATCGAGAAGAAATGACAACAAGAGAAAGAGAAAAAAATCCCTATCATAGTTTTATGACGAATAATTTTCTAATCCCCAAAGACCTATTTTTAAAAATACGCTTTGAAGAAAGTATAGAAGGTTATGGACATGAAGACACTTTATTTGGTATCCATTTACAAAAACAACAAGTAGAAATTAAACATCTTGACAATCCATTACAACATTTAGGTTTAGAAGACCAGACTATTTTTTTAAAAAAACAAAAAGAAGCTATTAAAATTTTATACCAATTATATCAAAAAAAAGGGTTTGAGGAAACAAAATTATTAAGGACCTTTGTTTGGTGTAAAAAATGGAAATTGGATTTATTGGTTTATGGCATACTAAATATCCTGTCTCCTATTATTAATAGGCAATTAAAAAATAATCCACCAAAACTAATTTTCTTAGATTTGTATAAATTATTTCATCTATTACAATGCCATCGCCAATTTTGAATGATAAAAAGTAAAATAATGAAATTGACCATTTACCAAGTAGATGCCTTCACTAACCAATTATTTGGGGGAAATCCAGCCGCAGTTTGTCCAATAACGGAATGGCTACCAACGGAAAAAATGCAACAAATTGCTTTAGAAAATAACTTATCGGAAACGGCATTTATCCTTCCAGAAAAAGATGGCTATCATATTCGTTGGTTTACCCCTGCCATCGAAGTTGATTTGTGTGGTCATGCTACCCTTGCAGCAGCACACACCTTATATGCAGAAATGAATTATCAAGGGAACGCTGTGAAATTTTATTCTAAAAGTGGATTATTAACCGTGAATAAATCAGGCGATTTATACACCATGAATTTCCCAACGGACCAGCTGGAAAAAGTAGCTATTCCACAAGAAATAATTGCAGGTTTAGGAAAAACACCTTCTGAAGTATTTAGAGGAAAAGATGATTATTTAGCGATTTTTGATACGCAACAAACCATTGAAAATTTCACTCCCGATTTTAAAATTTTGGGTCAATTGCCAGTAAGAGGGGTCATCACAAGTGCAAAAGGAAATACGGTAGATTTTGTCTCCAGATGTTTTTTCCCCGCGGCAGGTATTGATGAAGACCCTGTAACGGGTTCAGCACATACCACAATGATACCTTATTGGTCAAAGGTTTTAAATAAAAGTCAGTTAACTGCCTTACAATTATCAGCAAGAGGTGGCACTTTAAAATGCGAACATTTAGGAAATCGAGTGAATATTTCCGGTAAAGCGGTCACTTATCTGCGCGGGGAAATTTATATTTAACCTTATATTGGAAAACGAGCAGAACTAATCAATTTCTCTTATCCAAATATTCCGATAACTCACTGGATTTCCGTGGTCCTGTAATAATAAAGGACCATCCTCATGGGCTGGATTCTTTGGCAATCCAATATAAGGAGTAGTTCCTTTGATTTCGATATTATTTTGTACCAAAATACCGTTTTGAATGACCGTCAAAGTACCTGATTTTACTTTGATGCCATCCTTATTAAATTCTGGCTGCATATAAATAATATCGTAAGTCTGCCATTCTCCCGGTGGTTTGCAGGCATTTACCAAGGGCATATACTGTTTATAAATGGAAGCTGCTTGACCATTGGAATAGGTTCTATTATTATAGCTATCCAATACTTGTACTTCATAAATCCCATTTAAAAACACGCCAGAATTCCCTCTACCTTGTCCTTCACTAACGACTTCAGCAGGGGTTCGCCATTCAATATGCAATTGAACGCTTCCAAAATTACGTTTAGTTTTAACTATGCCTGTTCCTTTAACGACAGTCATAGCCCCCTTTTCAACCTTCCATCCAGCAGCAGCTCCGTTGGTATTACTCCATTCATCTAAATTGTTACCATCAAAAAGAATAATAGCATCTGAAGGTGCAGCATTTGTAGTTGCTCCCGGTGTTACTACTCTTGGTTCTGGTTCCCAAACTTCGGTAGCCTTCGGGTCTTTAATTTGTGCTTCTAAATAAAAATAAGCAAACATGGAACATAGTAATAAAAAAGTGGTCCGTTTCATGATATTAGATGATTTTATTTTAATTAATAGGGCGAACGAAAAGTCAAAATCGTAATGTATAACTCATTGAAAAACTGAC
>CAYMSC010000432.1:0-5672 GCA_964392805.1 uncultured Saprospiraceae bacterium | reverse complement strand
TTTCAACTTTTATCAGTCGTTTACATATTATAAAAACGACTTTTCGTTCGCCCTAATACATCAATCTACTTAATTGTCAAATGCTCTATAATGCCTCCTTCAAAAGTAGTTATAGGCTTTTCCTTATCATATCGAACAATAACTGTAGAAGCACAAGTCCTATTTTGAAAGTTAAAAACTAAACTGATAAAATTCTTTGGCTCGGGCTCATGCCAATTTACCAAATACATTTCTGCTCCTATTTTTCGAGACTTATAAGGTAAAGTCTTGGCAGGGTTCCCTTTATAATTGTTTAGGAAAACAATTTTAAAAGATAATGGCAGTCATTAGTAACTCTCTTTCCCTATTATAGAATTTCATATCGCTTATTTTTTGCATAAGCTCAAGGTTAACCTAACAAAAGTTACAGTAACTACAGTTATGTTAATAATTAAATATTGTAAAAAGTTATTAATCCAATATTTCAATCTTTGGTCTGATTTTAGCGTGGCAAAATAGTAAACTACCCACTAATTTAATCAGTTAACTATTAGTTGTTGAACGAGAAAATTAAACATAAATTCCAATCATTAATCAATCTTGGTTTCTCTAAAGAGTTATCCTCTTTAAACATTGTAAGGTATAGAGTAATAAATATCATTAATTATCTCATATTCTCAGGTGGGTTTATTCTTTTATTGTATCGAATTTATTTTTTTAATCTTACGTCTATCCTATTCAATAGCGCACTTATATTATTGATGGCTCTTAATATTTTTTTTTGTAAAAATTCACACCACAATAAAGCTATAAAATTAACGGCTATTTATTTGATTGGCTTATCTATCAGGCTTTGTTCCACAGAATTATTTATTTCTGGAATAATGTACCTTGCTGTACTCCCATTAGCATTCTCCTTATTACATACAGAACAGCTATTAAAACACATCTACTATGGCGTCTGCGCTATAATTTTTACTTATTTCAGCAGACAGTTAAACTTAGATAATACCATCCTATTCACTTATTACCTAATTACTTTTGGTTTATATATTACTTTTTCAAGTTTTTTCAACCTAGTGGAGCAAAAACAAAAAGAATTGGAAACGGCAGTGACTATCTTAGAAACTAAAAATACTGTCTTGCGACAATTTAATCATATTACCTCTCACGACCTTCAAGAACCACTCGGTATCATAAGTAATTTTAGTAAAATATTAACTTCCAAGTACAGCCACACATTAGATGAAGTAGGAAGAAAAAGTGTAGAGCATATTCAAAACGCTAGTAATAGAATGAGTGCGCTCATCAAAGGGTTGTTGGATTATTCACTAATTGGTAATAGTAGCACCAATGAACCGATTATTGTAGCAGAGCTTATTAAAAATATAAAAAAAGAACTTAAACCCACTTTAGAGACAACTAATACGACCATAATAGTGGATGATATACCTATAATTTTTGGTGATCGGGTTGAAATTCAGATGTTATTTCAACAATTAATCCTTAATGCCATCAAATTTAGACAACAGCATATCGAGACCATCATTCGAATTTCTGTAAAAGAGAAAGATGGTTTTTGGCAGCTTTCTGTCAAAGACAATGGCATTGGTATCAAAAAAGAACATCTAGTCAAGATATTTAACATATTTCAACGATTACACACTAGAGGTAAGTACGAAGGATATGGTATAGGTTTATCTCACTGCAAAAAAATTGTCCATTTACATGGTGGTACTATTTGGGCAACTTCCATTCCAAATCATGGAAGTATTTTTCATTTTACCATTCCAAGAAAAATTATTTTAACATCGTCAGGTAGAATTAAGGCGTACTTTTAAGGTATTGACGTAAAAATTTTGACTTTTAAATCTCCAGCAATATCTTTAGTCTTATGAAAAAGTTCCTCCTTGCGTTTATCCTACTAATCCTATTATTCATCGTCTATCTTCTATTCAACACGTTTACATTCAGTTCTAATCAACTAGAAGTAAATCCAGTAGAAAAGGTAGACATCCCCAAAGGCGCAGTCCAAAGGTTTGTAGAAGCCATTTCCATCCGAACCGTTTCTTTTGAAAATGAAGCAGATTTTGACTCGACTCAATTTCAGTTATTCAATGATTTTTTAGTTAAAAACTATCCTTTAACAGAGTCACTTTTAGAACATCAGACCTTTAATGAGTTCAGTCATCTTTATAAATGGGCTGGAAGTAATACTTCTTTAGAACCTATAATTTTAGCCTCGCATATTGATGTAGTACCTATCGCTTCTTTGCGAAAATGGACCGTACATCCCTTTACCGAAGGTATTAAAAATGATACGATTTATGGGCGTGGAACGATGGATGATAAATTTGGAGTCATTGGCATTATGGAAGCAGTAGAACAATTATTAACAATAGGGTATCAACCCAAACGAAGCATTTATTTAGCCTTTGGGCATGACGAAGAAGTATCGGGGCATCGAGGGGCAGAAACCATCGTTAATTATTTGCATAAAAAAGGAGTAAAAGCCACTATGGTTTTAGATGAAGGACAATCTATTATCCAACGAATGATTCCCGGATTAGGCAAGCAAGCTGCCCTAATTGGTATTGCTGAAAAAGGATATGCTTCGATAGAATTAAGGGTAGATATGGCAGGCGGTCATTCCTCTATGCCTGCCAAAGAAACGGCAATAGATGTATTAGCAAATGCCGTTCATAAAGTAAAAACACATTCTTTGCCCGCTAAATTAACGCCTGCCTTAAATGGGTTCATGGATATGTTAGGCCCAGAAATGAATTTTCAGACTAAACTATTTTTTGCTAATAGACATCTCTTTAAATCATTAATTTTGTCGGCTTATGAAAAAGGGAGTGGTGCAGGAAATGCCACTATCAGAACAACCACTTCTCCAACCATTTTTGAGGCTGGTATTAAAGAAAATGTAATTCCAACTTCCGCTAGAGCCGTGATTAATTTTAGAATAATTCCAGGTGAAACTGTTGAGGATATTATTGCACACTTGAAAAACACAATTGCAGATGAACGAATAAAAATAAGTATAGAAGGAACACCCAATAGTGCGTCTCCTGTATCTCCGATTGAAGGAGAGAGTTATCAACTCATCAATCAATCCATCAAAGAAGTATTTCCTCATTTATTGACAGCCCCCAGCTTAGTCATTGCTGCTACGGATGCTCGCTATTATTATAAAATTAGTCCGAATGTCTATCGGTTCGTTCCTTATCATATTAATCCAGAAAATTTAGCTTGTTTTCATGGAATTGATGAACGGGTTTCGGTGAGTGAATTTGAAGATGGAATACGATTTTATCGGCAGGTGATATTGAATGGAGGGTCAAATTAAACCTAGTAAATATAAATAGGGGCTGCATAAACACCCCCTATCCATAATTGCTATAAAAATTCTACTTTCCCACTCCCTAAATTATAATAAGCAGGAACGATTTGTAACTTATTATTTTTAACAGCATCCCCAATAATTGAAGAACGAGCTTTTAGTTCTTCTACGGTCATTTCTGCATTTTTCTTTACAACAGCATTGACTGAAGCATCTTTATCTGAAGCGGCAATAGCTGGCGTAATATGAGACAATAAATGGTTTAAATTATAACCATTATCTCCTCCTCCTACGGCGGCAGTTACGGCACCACAACTTTCATGACCTAATACAACTAAAACTGGCGACCCAATGTGTGCTACTGCATATTCTATACTCGCAATTGTAGAGGTATTAGCGACATTACCCGCTACTCTTAGTACAAATAATTCGCCTAAACCCGTATCAAATGCCAATTCTGGCACTACTCTACTGTCGGCACAACTTAGAATAATAGCATAAGGATTTTGTCCTCCTGTTAATGCGCTTCTTCTGCTGCTATTTTGAAGTTTGCCGTCTAATTTATCTTTTGTAAATCGGGCATTTCCATCTTTTAATCTGTTTAAAATATCCTTTGCAGTCATAGTAAGGTTATATAAATATTAATGAATGAATAAGAATTTTCTATTTTTCTAACCTCAAAAATACTAAAACGGTTTAATTTTTTGGTATATTTTTTAAATATCCTTTCTTTTCTATCTTTTTTAGGTTAACTCCTTTCGCCCTTGCTTGCTTAAGAATTTTATTTACTTTAATCGAATCTTTTGTATTGACATATGCTTCAATCAATGTTTCATAGGCTACGGTATCATTGCTATTTAATTCCAGCGCACGATTGGCATCTTTAATCGCCATCTCATGTCGTCCTAAACTTTCAAAGGCAGCTGCACGACGATTCAACGCACTTACTGAATTGGTGTTTGTTTTTAAAGTATTATTAGCAGCCTCAATCACTCTCAATTTTTCTTTTTTCTTCTTTTCTAAAACCCTAGAGGTTGATTCTAATTGTAATTTATTAGGTTGGATAATTTTTGCTCTCTGCAAATCCTCGTCAGCTTTATCAAGTGCATCTAATTTAATATTGGCATTTGCTCTTAAAATTAGCGCATCTGCATCGTTTGGCGTTTCCGCTAATCTTACATCCATATCTTCTACTGCTGCCACATAACTCCCTTTTTGATAGGACAAAGCTCCACGATTATTCCTTGCAAAACTATGATTGGGTTTCAGGGCTAAAATAGTATCGTAGACATTATAAGCTGCTTGATTATCACCTACTGCTAAATAACTGTTAGCTAAAGTCAGCTGATTCAATAAAAAGGCAGTTGTATCTTTAGTCGAAGGTACTCCTTTCTTCAAAGACTCAATCGCCGCTTGTGGTTGGTTGGAAAAGCCAGCAATCAATCCAAAATAATTATCAATAACTGCTTCTATATCTTGGGTTAAATGACCTTGTGTTTCAATATTTGATAGGGCAAAAATCGTATCTATCTGGCCATCACTCTCTAACTTTAGCTTTTGGAAACCAAAATGATCTCTAAATCCTAAATACTTAAAATCAGTGGAAATAATAGTTCCCGTTGGCAATTTTTCCCATATCCCCCAAATAACCATTTGAGCACCACAATCATTCCCTGCCGCTGCCGCTTCGGCTGCTCCGGGCGTATCATGATGTTCAAAGTAATCGGTATCAATTTCTATACTTGCATTCAAATTTTCAGCAGCAGACTTATTCGCCAATCGCCTTTTTATCGTTATATGAGGTGTTAGCTCTTCTTTTTTGTCCGGTTGAAAAGGAAGTAATAACACATTAAATTCAGAATTTTCTGCAAATGGCGGACAAGTCAATGTTTCTGGTATTGGCGGCGGCGGAGCTGGTGATGGTTCTTTTGTCGTTGTATATATCCAAAAACCTACGCCAGTTGCTAAAACCAAAAAAATACCTATTAATACTTTGGTAATACTTTTTTGCTCAATATCTGGCCGCATATCTGGCTCATAATGACTTAGTTCAAAGTTATCATTTTCTATATCTTCTACTAATTGTAATACCGTTCGATTGACTGAATTATATACAAAGTTAGCATCTTCTTGATCTACTAAACCTAGCTTAAAATCTCTCTCCGCTCCTTCATATTTTGCTTGCGCTAAACGAGCTACTTTGCTCATTGGCTGGTAAGTTCGGTTGACTTCTAAAAAAGTAAGCAGTTCTGTTATTGCTTTAGAAGTATCTGCTTTTCCAACACTCGATTTTACTGTTTGTATGACTTGTTGCTTGGTCATTTGAAATTTTAATTAACTCATAGAT
>CAYMSC010000431.1:0-5698 GCA_964392805.1 uncultured Saprospiraceae bacterium | reverse complement strand
AGAACCAAAATAATCTCGTCCAGATGACCAACTTATTATTTCGTCGTTACTAAAGGGTAATAGTACTGTTTTTTTTGAAATCTAACAAATGGGTATAATAAGAACAAACCACAACCTCTTTTAAGCAGGAATGATTGGTTCTGACCAAATCATAATTCATCATAAATCTGCCAATTAAGCAAAATTAGATGGATTTAAGATTTTCTCGCAAAGCTAAAATTAGAGCAAAAATCAGTAGGTAGTTGGGGAATTACCTAAAATTAGAACCAATCACCTCTGCCTTTTAGGGAACTATTTCCGTCAAAATTTTGCTCTTATATAAACAACCTACACTAAATAGGTTAATTTTTTGTCAATTTTACTTTAAATGTGGTGGAATGACAATTTTGTAATTAAATATTACTTAACTTATATTGTTAGCTGATTTTTATTCTTAAAAGATACTTTAATTCCAAATTAATAAAAACAGAAGCTTATGGAAATGCAATGGAGACGGTTGAGTGGGCAAGCAATTGACTTACCAATTTTAGAAGCCGTAGAAAAAACCCTCATTAGAGAAGCAGAAGCTGGTCATAAACTTAAAGTTTGTATAGGGACAGATTCTCAGGTCAGAGGAAAAATAGTTGAGTTTGCAACAGTTATTGTTTTTCTTCGGGAGAAAAAAGGAGGGTTCATGTATATCAGCAATTATAAGTATGAAAAGAAAATGTCGATTAAAGAACGAATGATTTTGGAGGTGTCTCAATCGGTTCAAATCGCTTATAAATTGTGTGATTTGCTCGACTTACATGACATAGAATTGGAAGTTCATGCGGATATTAATACGGACCCTAATTTTCAATCCAATGCAGCACTTAAAGAAGCAATGGGTTATATTTTAGGAATGGGCTTTGTCTTCAAGGCAAAACCTCACGCTTTTGCAAGTTCTTCTTGTGCAGATAAAGTGGTCTAATTTTTAAGTGGTTATTGATGGGTATTAGGCTTACTTTTGTGATGTTTAATTATCCGATTCAATAACCAATTAAAAATACATGAATTACCTTGCCCACCTTTTTCTGTCTTGTCACGATGATGATTTGATGATTGGCAATTTTATTGCGGATTCTATCCGAAATAAAGAGGTGGCGAACTATTCTGAGGGTATACAACAAGGTATTTCACTTCATAGAAAAATTGACTCTTTTACGGATAATCATCCAATTGTCCGACAGTCTACTCGCCGTCTTCATCCACACCACCACAAATATGCTCCCGTTGTAATTGATGTTTTTTTTGATAATTTATTGGCGAATAATTGGCAGCTATATGCTTCCGAAACCCTACCAGATTTTGCCAAAAGAATGTATGCCATTTTAACCAAGCGGCAGTTAGACTTACCGCTAAAAATGCAAAAATATGTTCCAAGTATGGTTGCCAATGATTGGTTGCAAAAATATGGAACTACAGACGGTTTACAATATACTTTTGAGCGAATGGATAAACGGACTAAATTTAAGTCTAATTTTGTCAATGCCGTGAGCCATTTGCAGGCAGATTATGAGTTGTATGAGCAGGAGTTTAATTTATTTTTTCCTGATGTTATAGAAATGGCTAATGAATTTTGTAGGTGTTGACTTTCAAGTCACTACCAAATGCCTGCTATAACTTCTTTGTAGGTTTCTTATTTACCTTTTTATTTGGGTCTCCTTCTTCTGCACCAGCACCTCCGCCAAATATTAAATCTGTGCTAGAATAGGTGGTGCCAAAATTCTGACCTGCGACTGCAACTTGTTTGACCGCATCTTTAAATTGCTCAGGAGTTAATTCACCTAAGGGATGAGTGAAAAGTGATACGACAAATCCACTATACAAAGCATATTTAGCGTCTAACGCTGCATGGAAATTAGCTTCTAACATGCTTACTAATTCCTCTTGTCCAATCTCTTTTGCATCTGCAATGGGCGTAAAAATTCGCATGCGATTATGCGACTCATCTGTAAGAATAAATAAGACTTGTTCTCCATAAACTAATTGCCAATTACCGGGTACTCCTTCGACACTTTCGCCGATGTTTTTTAAAATTTCGTCAATTTTTATATTGTCCATTTGATGCGATAGATTATCTGGACTTTGACTAATTAAAAATAATGGAAAAAGGAGGAGTAAGGAGACTAACGAATATGCTTTGCTCATATTTTTAGGTATTAAGTAACAAGTGAAAATGACTCGAATGTTATGGAGGTTAATGATTTTGGAATTAAATTCCTAAAACCTCTAGACATTTTACTTGTTAGGGAAGGTGATTTAAAAATTGCCAGCTTTCTTACTAGAACGTAGAGAAAGTCGATTAAGTTTTAGTCAATATATGCAAGATTTAATTTAACTTGATTGTGTCTTAATTTTTACATAACTACTATTTACTTGATTAATCATTAAGTTATTGATTATTAGTCGATTAAGTTTAAATGAGTCGTTGTAATTAACTAATCAACCTTTGACAGTATAGTAATATTTTGCCTCATTACATAGTCGTTCCCTTTCCTCGATAAATAGTGAACAACAATAATAATAGACCACAGGAAACGGCTACATCGGCAAAATTGAAGATACCCGTTCTGAATCCTCCTATATCAATATTCATAAAATCGACCACCGAACCATAGGTTACTCGGTCTATCATATTTCCGATGCCTCCTCCAACAATTAAACTCATTCCTACAAATTGACCTATTGAAGTACTGTTTTTAAAATAGGTAGCCGTAAAAAGAAAAAGCACTAAGGTGGGGATAAAAATTAGAAATAAATATTTTAAATTAGGAGACATAGAATCTCCTAAGCCTAAAAACGCACCTGTATTCTCCGCATAAATTAATTTGAAAGTACCGTTTAAATATTCAATGGGGCGTGCGTAAGAAAGTTGTTCCTTAGCCATTTGTTTGGTTTGTTGGTCACAACTTATACACATCGTTAAGATTCCTATGAACAGAGAATATTTAAACCACTTATTTTTTAAATTCATACTCAAATAATTTGATTTTAGGCCTTTTTTATTGCGACTAACTCATTCACGTTGTCAACAATCGGTAGTGTAGCCTTTACAGGCTGGCCTTGGATACAATGTAGCCGCCAAATTACAGTTCCAATTTTAAATTTCACATAGTAACTCAAGGTCTAAAGACCTTGTAACCCGACAGGATAAATCCTGCACTACCAGTTGTATCTGCAAACTTAAATTAACTGTATAGATGCAAGTTCTGGAATTATTGTTGGTTGTCCTCTATTAAGTTTAGTGTTAAAAATGAATCAATTATATTTTTATTGATTGTCAATTCTTTATCGGTCAACCGACAACTTGTTTATAGTATTAATTTATAACCAAAACACCCTCACACTGATCACTGCAAATTCTTCAAATTGGTAACAAAAGCATCTCTACCAGAAGCAATAATTTTCCGCCAGATATTAGTGGCGGCAGTTTTGGTTGAAAAAGGACCTACCACTACTTTATAAACGGTTCTTCCTCTTAATTCATTAATATTTACGACGACAGAACTATCAAATTCTTTTTGCAATTGTTCCGCTGTGATTAACACATTTCCATATTCAGCGAAAACGCCAATCTGTACACCATATCCAACGGAAGGCTGTCTTTCTACCGTAAATTTAAAAAGTCCTTGACCAGTTGCCACATTTTCTTTTACAACAGGTTTTGGATTGTTTTTTTCATCTTTTAAGCGAATAGACTCTGCTACCGCTCTATCTGCATTCACCCGTCCATATCCATATTTAACGGAATGTCCATTCACATATTCAGAAGGACTGCCAATTTTATCGGCTGTTTTAATTAGTATTTCTTTCACCTGCTTAGAAGTTAAGTCAGGATTTTCTGATAACATGAGCGCGCAAATTCCTGCTACTAAAGGGGTAGAACTAGAAGTGCCGCCAAAATGTTTGTAACCACTACCTCTTGATTTTCCATCCGCCCAGTATTTAAAATCTCCAGCACCTCTTACCGTAGTACCTTCATCCCAATTGGCTCTTGCAGCAGTAATGGGCCAATCTCCGTTAGAGGGAGCCACGATTGTTAATTCTCTACCTCTATTAGAATAATTAGCATGTTCATCTTGACTAGTACTTGCTCCAACAGCAATTACATCAGGGTGAATTGCGTAATAGTTTAAATAATCTAAATCATCATTTCCTGCCGCATATAAAATAACACAACCTTTTCCATTTCTTCCTTCTCTTGCAGCTTTGGCAATGACTGCTTCCTTCATTGGACCGGGGGCAAAACTAGGGTCTGTTGTTCCCCAACTACAACTAATTATATCCGCACCATTTTCCATTGCTTTGTTGAACATTTCTTCGGTAGCTCTGATACTAAAAGAAGTCCCACTGATAGGCATAAATTTAGCATTCGGTGCAGCACCTACGATTCCGTGACCATTGGCAGCAGCAATAGCGACACTTGCACAGGGCGTACCGTGGGTAAATTGAGGGTTGCCTTGTAAAATATTAGAAGACTGATTCCATAAATCGTAAGGTTTGAATACTTTTTGCCCAAAATCTGGGTGACTTAAATCAAACCCATTGTCTATAACTGCAACTACTATATTATTAGACCCAGGATTACCTATACGATTCCATGCGTCCACTACTTTAGCATCCGCATCTTTTTTGAGCCGATAATCAATATCTGGTACAAAGCCAGGGTTTTTTAAATGCCAAGCATGTTTAAAAAGTGGGTCCGTAATCGAAATAGCATATTCATCTAGGAGGGTATCTAAATCTGGTTCTGCCACCTTTACCATAGATATTTTTGATAGAAATTGAGCAACCTTTAATGGATTAGGAGAATTGGCAGTTACTTTGGCAATAATCATATTATTGGCTCTTTTTTCTACCAATTCCAAAGCGTATTCTTCAAGGACAATATTTCGTTCTTCTTCGTTAGTATCGGGTTCAAATATGATATAGATTTCTCCTGTTGGTACTAATGGTTTTCTGTTTCCTTCTACATGATAGACATGCGTTCCTATTGCTACCTCTTTTTTAGTCCTCATCTCGTCTAATTTTTTATCAATAGACTCCTTTTGTTGGTCTAAGGTAACAACCTTGAACCCACCCAAATGGGATAATACCTCCGCCTTGATACCTACCTCTTTGGCAGACATTTTTTTGCTTTTAGGCTTAATTCCGACAAGCGTTCTACTTTTTTGTAGTACCAAATCGTTTTTACCATTTTTAACAATTAATTTTTTCATAGTATATTTTGGTTTGTTTAAGGCTCAATATAAAAAAATGGCATTCAGAAACATAATGCAAGGACAAAATTATTTTGTAGCACTAATTTTTTCCGTTGCAATTATCAAAAGAATGATGCTTTGATGCAAAAAAAGAGGTCGAACCAAATGGTTCGACCTTGTTGCTTAATGACTCAAAGAATATTGATGAAACTTAACTTAATTTTTTAGTTTTCTTATTATTTGGTGGAATAATAATTAATTAACATCTAATTTTTCTTTTATCGCTGATTGCAATATAGTATTTTTTATTGAAATACCTATGATGTTTTAAAAAATTAAAATATTCTTAACGTATTAAAAAAAATAGAATAATAACAATGACTTCGCTAAGACGAGTTTTAAGTTTATTAGATTCAGAAAACTAAGTAACGACGAAATAATAAGTTGGTCATCTGGACGAGCTTATTTTGGTT
>CAYMSC010000430.1:0-5705 GCA_964392805.1 uncultured Saprospiraceae bacterium | reverse complement strand
GGATGGGCTGCCAAGTGCGTGATTCAGTAAAAAGTGTACGGTAATGAAATATTTTAAACTAAGATTTAGATACTTGATTAGTTTGTAATATAATTAATTGCTAAGACAAAAATAAACTAACATTTATGTAAACACGAGTCACATAGTATTTTTCACGTAGGAAACATAGTTTTGCGTATTAGATAGTTTAAAACTATGTTTTCTATGTGTTTTTCACTAGGTAACTATGTGGAAAAACACTAAAAGTTGTAACTTAATTTTGTCTGATAACTTATACGGCTTAAATTTTATTATCATGAAAAAAGTAGATGAACTAGGATTCGACCCTGATGCACTTAGGGAAAAATATAAAGTTGAAAGAGATAAGCGGATTCGCCCAGATGGAAACAATCAATATATAGAGATAAAAGGAGAATTTTCTAATTATATAGATGACCCGTACATCAAAGAAAAAATCAGTAGAGCGCCACTTTATGATGAAATGGAGGTGATTGTGGTCGGTGGTGGATTTGCAGGACTTTTAGCAGCAGGTCGATTAAAGGAGGCAGGGATAGAAAAGGTGCGCATCATAGAAAGAGCAGGAGATTTTGGGGGTACTTGGTACTGGAATCGTTATCCCGGAGCTGCTTGCGATACAGAAGCATATATCTATCTCCCTTTATTGGAAGAGTTGAATTACATGCCAAAGAACAAGTATGCTTATGCACCAGAAATCTTTGCGCATTGTAAAAGAATCGCTACCCACTATAATTTTTATGAAAATGCTTGCCTTCAAACGGAAGTAATAGGAATGGAATGGAAGGAGGCTAATAGTCGTTGGGTCATTAAAACTAACCATAAGGATGAAATGCGGGCAAAATTTGTCATCCTATGCAATGGCCCATTTAATCGACCTAAATTACCAGGTATACTGGGTATTAATACTTATAAAGGTCATACCTTTCATACAAGTCGATGGGACTATGCATATACTGGTGGAGATGCCAATGGAAATTTAGAAAATCTCAAGGATAAAAAAGTCGCCATTATAGGAACAGGGGCAACAAGCGTTCAATGCATTCCACATTTAGGTGCATCCGCCAAGGAATTATACGTATTTCAACGAACACCTTCTTCTATAGATGTAAGAAACAATCGACCGACAGATTCCGAATGGGTAAAAAGCCTTCAACCAGGCTGGCAACAAGAACGGATGGACAATTTTAATGCTACTACCTCTGGAAGAATTGTAGAAAAAGATTTGGTGATGGACGGGTGGACAGAAATAATTACCAATCTGGTCTCTTTGCAAAAATTTAGAGGAACAGATACGAACCCAGCAGAAATTCCAAAGTTGATGGAGTTGGCTGATTTCCAAAAAATGGAATCCATAAGAGCTAGAGTTGATACGATTGTTAAGGACCCTAAAACTGCGGAAGCCCTTAAACCGTATTATAGACAATTTTGTAAAAGACCCTGTTTTCATGATGAATACCTACCCACTTTTAATAGAGAAAATGTTTCTTTAGTGGATACCAACGGTAAAGGGGTACAGACCATTACGGAAAAGGGAGTTGTGGTAGATGGTGAATTATATGAGGTTGACTGCATCATTTTTGCTACAGGCTTTGAAGTAGGCACCGGATATTCGAGAAGAGCTGGATATGATCCCATTGGCAAAAATGGAATGTCCTTGAGCAAAAAATGGGAAAATGGGATTCGGACGCTTCACAGTTTTCATGTCAATGATTTTCCGAATCTATTTATTATTGGTCATGCCCACGGTGGTTATACGACTAGTTATACCCATTCTTTCGATGTAAAGGCTAAACATTTGACCTATATAATTGAAGCATGTATAAATAAAGGAACGAAAGAAGTAGAAGTGACCAAAGCAGCTGAGCAAGCATGGGTAGATGAAATTATACGCGTCTATAGAGACCAAGAAGCATTTAGTGCAGCTTGTACTCCAGGCTATTACAATTTTGAGGGTAAAACAAGTCAATTAGTTGCTCAAAATTCTGCTTATGGAAAGGGCCCAATTCGTTATTTCGAAAAGCTAAAGGCTTGGCGGGAAGAAGGGAATATGATGGGATTGGAGTTTAGATAGAGAGCAGTTACGCAGTAAAATCAAGTATAACTATTCAATTTTTGTTGAAGACTGCCGCATAGCTGATTCGCATCATTACCCCCATCAAAAATATATTTATCAGGTCGAACCAATACCGCTTTGACTTTATGCTTTTTGAACCAATCAGTATATTGATTGTCGGAATCCGTGAAGTCTTTACCAAGTTGTAGGGTCTTGCCCTTTAAAGTTGAGGTAAACCAATCAAGCGAACTACCATTAGAGCTGTCCATTTTGATAACATAAAATTCATTACCCGTTACCTCATCAAGAGGTGTTGCAGTTCCGTCCTTTGTTTTTATTTCAAATTGAATGTTGGATGTAGCGAAGTATTTCTGGCTGGGTAGCATACCGTTCGCTCCATTCCCATTCTTGTTCTAAATCTGAATCAAAACTGTAGGAATAATCAATGCTTTCAATATCACATCTTGCACCAGGATAGCGATTCCAGTACCAGGTGCCACCTACATCACCAGCTTTTTCTAATACTCTGACAGACAAACCGAGTTGTCTCATTTTGTGTACCAGATAGAGTCCAGAAAACCCTGCACCCACTACAATAACATCAAATGTGTTTTGATTCGTTTTTTTCATTGTTATTTTGTACTAGATACTAAGTGAAAAGTATTGACAAGTTTATCGAAGTAGTTGACACTTTTTTACTTTTTAATTAAAAATGTAAAATCTAAAATTCAAAATCTAAAAATAAGATTTCGAGTGTACCTAACTGATAATCAATTAAATAACCAATACACTCTACTTTTAAATTTTGAATTTATCATTTTCAATTTTAGATTTAAAAATGTCAACTACTTTTTTGAATTCGATATACTTGTCAAAGTATTATGATTTTTTTATACCAGCCAGATCACGAGCGAATTGTTTTTTCTCATCTACATTCATTCCTCTCAATATCTGAATACGCTGTGCTTGAGGGGAGCCTGCTCCATGCATGGACTCTGTCAAATAGCCAACTGCATTTCTTCCAAGCGTCATATTTTCTATTAATCTTAAAATACGCATTCGGTCTTCTGTTGGGATGTCATCTCTACCTCTTAAGAAACGATCGACTATTTTCCCTACTTCCTCACTTTTATAATCTGCCTCTGAGGGCATAGTCGCCATAATTCCTCCTGCTATATCTTGGGCAATACGGGATAATTCATAAGGAAATCGAGTCACATTATGCTTGCATACATTAGAGAGCATTGCGTCGTTCATATAGGCGCCTGAAGCTAACTCTTTTGCTTCGTGTGCAGAGGCGATGCCTGAGGAATAGATGGTCTCATTAAGGTGGACCATCTCCACTAATTTATCTTTAATATGGGATACATTTTCAAGGCCATTATATTCAGCAATGGAGGCAGCAGCGCCCGTCATTACATCCCCAAGCCCCGTTTTACAAACATAGCTGGCTCTATGATAGGCAGTGAATCTAGTAACCAATTCCCGAGCAAATTCATATTGCCCATCTAGAAAGACATGTTCATGTGGAATAAATACCCGGTCAAAAAATACAAGGACTTCCTGTCCGCCAAAGTTGGCATTGCCTTGGTCAATATTACCTCCACCCATGGCTCTCATATCACAAGACTGCCTACCATAGATGAAAGTAATACCTTCTGCTTGAACGGGTATCATCCCTACGATAGCATAGTCTTTATCGGCTTCTTGCATATGCATAGTCGGCATCACACATATCCAATGCTGGTTCCATCCACCAGTCATGTGTGCCTTGACCCCAGTTACATATACTCCTGTATCAGTTCGCTCCACTACTCTCATAAACATATCTTGATCCACTTGCTGATGCGGACGCTTACTTCTGTCTCCTTTAGGGTCCGTCATACCCGCTGCAATTAGAATATTATGCCTTTGTGCTTTTTTAAGAAATTCAATATATCGTTGGTGGTAGGGTGTACCATATTTTTGATCTATATCGTAGGTGATAGAATGAAGTACACTCAAGGTGTCTAAACCTGTGCATCGCTGGAAACAAGTACCTGTCAATTGACCAAGGCGGCGCTGCATTTTATGTTTTTGAACTAAATCTTGAGGGCTTTTTGGTATATGCAAAAAGCGATTTACATTGGCATCAATATATGGAGAATAAGCCGTAGCTAAATCGGGGTTCTCAATAGCCAAATCATAGGTTTTTTTCAAGGCATTAATGGAGGGCTTGATAATCGGATGATCTGCTGGTTCGGCTATTTTTTCTCCAAATAAGTAAAGAAGCGTATTTCTTTCTCTTATACTTTCGAGATAATCTGCTCCTGTTTTAATGGGAGAAAAATCTGCCCATTGTTGAGCTACTGTTTTTTCTGTTCTGTCATGGAATACTTGTGGAGCATTTAACTGTTCGGTGGTCATAAGTTGATGATATTAGTTGGGCGTAATCGGAATTTGTCCCCTTTAAATAGTGCCGTACCCCGATAGCTATCGGAGTAAATATTGATAGGAAATCACCAATATTGACGATATTTTGCCGTGCCGTAGGTACGTAACATGGGTTTCAAAATCATGTTACGTACCTATGGCACGACTAGGTCGACTTATTGGGCTACCCATGTTTAGTCCCTACGGGACTTGGGGACAAATCCCTATTGCACCCATATTAGTTATAATATTGTGCTAATATAAGCTTTTTGAAGAGGAGATTCCGCAGAAATTACAACTTTATTCGACAACTCACCCTGTCAAAACCTACTTCGGATAATGCGGATAAGAATGCTTAAAGGATGCCTGATGCAATGAAAGACTTGTGATGTTGTAAATATTGTAAGTCTGCCCTCTGTCAGAGAACTTTAGTTCTAGGTCTCTTGTCTGACAGCGCAGCGGTCTGATATTAATCTTGGTGCCGAGCATAAATCAAGTCGATGACTATATCTGCGTGTTTTTCGATTTCAGCTTTGTCAAAAGGATTGACACCATACAAATGTTCGACTTGGAAAGCATGAATAAAGAAGGTGTTAACTGCACCAAAGAGGATGGTGGACATATTGGCAATAGGATATCCTTTGAATTTCAATTGCTTATCGGTAACTTTTTTGTTCTCTTTGAGAAACCATTGTTCAGAAGGGGAGGTAACATTTTCAATGAACCAAGTAGCTCGTTCTGTTTTGGTACACATCTCATGGAAAACCAATTTATAATACTCAGGGTGTTCGGCTGAGAAATAAACAAATTGTCGAGTATAGGCTTTCAAGGCTGCTAAACCTTCCAAATCTTTGAAATAGCCTTGCATTTCTTCGTACCGCTTTATTAATTTATCATTCAAATGCAGCACTGCTTCTTTCCAAAGATTATCTTTAGTTTTAAAATGGTAATGCAGTACTGCTTTGGTATAACCAGCTTCTTCCGCAATAGCATTCATAGAAGTACCTTTATACCCCTCATTCGCAAAAGACTTTATAGCTATTTCCAATACTTTTTCAAGGTCTATTTCTTTCTGTAAGGAAGGTCTTCCCCTTTTTCTTTTTTCAGTTGCTTCTACTTCCATCAAATTCAATTAATTATATATTCGGTTAATATTTTAGAATACCACAAAGTTATTATTTTTTTCCTCCTTTTAAAAAAAATCCAAATTAAAATAAAAATA
>CAYMSC010000429.1:0-5722 GCA_964392805.1 uncultured Saprospiraceae bacterium | reverse complement strand
TCCTCTTCTTTCCAAAAGGGTAAAATCTAGCATTTAAAAATAAAAAACTTTGTTTAATAATACGGACATATAAATATTTTTTTCTCAAAAAATCATTTAATGAGATTTTAAATCTCAAAAAGTGATAATCCTATTACCAGTAGTTAAAGTGACGTTTTACAACGTGATGAAATAGCGATTGAATTTAGAGCTATCTCATTGAAAACCAGTTTTCTAAACCTTAATTTTTAAACGTTCAAGAGCATGATTTTTATTGGTTTTGAATTAACCGATTTAGTATCAGACATCTTTGCTATTGAACAGTGTAACCAAAATTATTCAATCCTATGAAAAGAGCGATGTTTACGCTATTTCAACATCAAAGGTGGCAGCCCATGAGGCGTTTAACTTTGTTGTTTATTTTTACCTGGGGATTCCTAGGTCTCACGTGTGCACATGCACAAATTACTGCTGTGTATTCTGCGGATGGTAATACAAGTAGTACGGAGACATTGGCATCTTGTACTGGCAATCCATCAACAGGTACAACGATATTTACAGATGATAATACAAGCGATGGAAACTATGCTGATAATCGAATGCGGAGAGATACCGTTGAGATTTGCCCTTCGGATTTACATAGTTATACACAAGTTTCTATTACAGAATTTGATATAGAAACAGGCGATACTTTATTTGTCTACGACGGTAATAAAATGGCTTTTAATATGGGGAATGCTCCTGTTATTGGTACAGGTACGGGCGTAGGTGTATCAAGAGGTTTTGGGGGGTGGATAAATGCCAATTGCGACCCTAGAATAAATGCATCTGGTTGTCTAACCTTTATATTTAAAACGGATGGGGATAATAGTAAAGGTAAAGGCTGGGAAGCATGGGTAGATTGTGCGGCTAGAGCTATTAGCTTTGAAAATTTGACCATCCAAAGCCGAGTACTTACAGCAGATAGTGCGGCATTTGGGCACATTACTTTGCCTGCACCAAAGGTTAACGCCTGTGGGACTATTTTAGCTACCGAATCTGATTCAGTTCGGTTGAGCGTGCTAACTCAATTAGGGACGACTTGTATTGATACGATTTTGAGCTATTCGGGTGTAAGAAATGCTATAACAGAGCGATTTGCTATTGGTACTTATTCAGCAGTGTATACATTACTTTCTGATGATAAAAAGCAAGTTACCGTTCCCTTTACGGTACAAGCACCAACATTGGTTTGCAATGATAATGTTATCATTCCTTTTGGTTCTGCTTGTTTTTTGCAAATTTCTCCAGATGATATATTAGAAAGCCCTGTTGATACGATTACTGATACGATGTATTATAATATCACTATTACGATTGGTAGTGGTAAAAATCAAGTGGTAAAAACAACCCAAAATCATGATAATCCTAATGCGGTAATTTATCCAAATATTACTGTTGATGATTTGCAAGCAGCAGGAATGGACATCTGCAATGCTCAGGCAACGGTTAGGATTGAACGTATTTATTATCAGATAAGTGGAACAGAAACCATTTGCCATAGTGGTATTCAGAGTGCTGCTTGTCAAACAAATGTTTCTTTTTTAGACCAGTCTCAACCATTTATTACCCTTGATTCAAATATTGATACTTTGGTAGCTTGTGATACTACTGGATTATACGAGCTATTAAACCCAAGTGCGGTTGATAATTGTGATACCAATATACCTGTTACAATTAGTGTTGTTATGGATGAAACAGATGCTTGTTATAGTAATAATGGTAGCCCAAATATCACTCAAGCGATTGTCACTTTTACCGCAGTTGATGCTTGTGGTAATGTAGGTTCTACTACTAGAACGGTTACGATTATTCGACCAAATGTGCAAGAACATATTGTACGTACAATGGACCAGACATTAGATTGTACGGAGACGATGGATAGGGGAGGGATGCCTGGGCTACAGATAGGCGTCATCAGAAATGGAGAATTTATAGTACAAGATACCATAGCTTTAAGCACAGAAGAATACATCTGTGGCTATATTTTGACTAGTAATGATTTGGAGATACCTACTACAGATTGTGGAGATAAAATCTATAGATACTGGTCTATTGTTGATTGGTGTACGCCGGGAGTAGGCCCAGTATCAATTGATACTCAATTGATTGTTTTCACTGATATGCAAGCACCAGTTTTTAGAGAAGAAGATGGAGAAATGCAGATGTTGACAGTAGGTGCTTTTGATTGTACCTATAATATAACTAATTTATTTCCACCACGAGCTACGGATAATTGCTCTAGACCGACCGTTAGAATGGATGAGGTTTTTAGAATTGAAAATGGTCAGCTTTGGCCAGTTCCAGCAGATTCCTATACTAATTTGGAGATAGATTCTTTTTATATTCGTTGGATAGCAGAAGATGAATGTAATGTTCAGTTAATCAATGATACATTGATGCAATTGATTATTATTAAAGATGAGACTAGACCAACTGCGGTCTGTACGGACCAACTAAATATTTCTGTAGGTAGTAATGTTTCTATTATTGATACGGCAGATGTTGATGCTGGCAGTTATGACGCTTGTGGAATTGCTAAACGAGAAATCAGTAGGGATGGGGTTAATTTTGGCCCAACAGTTGCTTTTAGTTGCGAGGATATTAAAGATACCATTCAAGTTTTCTTTAGAGTAACCGATATTCATGGAAATACTAATTCTTGTTGGTTAAATGTATTACCTGAAGATAAGATAAGACCTGTTTGTGCGGCGTTTCCTGTGGGAACAAGTTTCGCGAATGGAGAAAATACTGGCAATACTTCTACTGTGCGTATCAATTGTGATGATCCTAAAGTTTCAGCTATTTTAAATAGAAATAATCCTACTTTAGCCGAATTGGCTGCGATTGGAGGGCCTTTACCTACGCCCCAAGATAATTGCCCCGATGCTCGGAATGTTGAATTGACGCCAGTTGTATTACAAATTGGAACTTGTGGTCAAGATGTCTACCAACGAAGGTGGGTGGCACAAGATATATGGGGCTTAGAATCAATAGATACCTGTACTCAAACAATTGCTATTGACTATGTAGAAGATTGGGAGATTACGTTCCCACAAGATGCTAATTTAGTTTGCCCTATGTCTCCAGAAACTATGGATAGTGTTACTTTTAGAAGCGGACATTGCGACAAATTAGCTATAAATGTGGAATCACAAATGTTTGATGTTGTAGCAGATGCTTGTTTTAAAGTTATTAATACTTACCACATCATCAATTGGTGTAATTATAATCCGGGAGATGCTCCTTCACATACTTTTAATGCGGACAATATGCCTGAAAATGGGATGTTGACAGAAGCGGATATTCCCAATCTTAGTTATATTACGTTTACGCAAGTAATTAAAGTGGATGATAGCGAAGGACCAATTGTGATAATCCCTGCTTTAGAGGAAGGTTCTTGTATTATTGGCGCACATGATGGACTTTTAGAATCCGTTGGTAGTCCCATTTCTTGCGGAGAACTTAAGACCTTTACGGCCTTTGCATCTGATTGTGTAACAGAAGTAGGAGGTACGCTTGGCTATACACATCGATTGTACCGTGGGACAGAATCAGAGGTACTTGCTGGACAAGCATTATTAGTTCAACAGACTACAGTAAACGAACCAGGGAATACTGCTGAGGTATCCGCTTTTGTAATGCCAGGAACCTATACGATAGAATTTACTTTTACGGATAATTGTGGTAATTCTACTTTAGCGAGAAACGAATATACTTTTAGAGAATGTACTGCCCCAACGCCATATCTTCTGAATGGCATTGCAATTGAGTTATCTCAACCAATTGGTCGGGCGGACATATGGGCCAATGATTTTGATCAAGGCAGTTTCGATAACTGTAGCCAGCAAGAAGACTTGAGATTTAGAATTTGGCATATATCCTTAGGTTTTAACCCTCCGGCAACTGTACAGGGCGTATTAGATTCTTTACCAACATCCATTGTTTTTGATTGTGATTTTTTAGGGACTCAAGTAGTACAAATCTATGTAATTGATGAGTCTGATAATTTTGACTTTGCTTCTACCTTTGTAATGATTCAAGACAATATGAGAGCTTGCGACGGCAGTGGAGAAGACGTTGAAAATATGATAGCAGGAGATATAACGAGTATTAATGAAGAACATATCGAAGATGTGATGGTGAAGGTTAACGATGTGCAAGAGATGCTAACAGAGTCGGATGGACATTATCAATTTATGTTGCCTACAAATGGAAATTATACCATTACACCAGAGAAAAATGATGCTCCGTTGAATGGTGTTTCAACGTTCGACTTAGTCTTAATTAGTAAGCATATTTTAGGTCTTGATACTTTCGAATCTCCTTATAATTATATTGCTGCGGATGTTAATAAATCAGGAACGATTACCGCATTTGATCTAGTACAATTGCGTCAGTTAATCTTAAATATTCATACGGAACTCCCTAACAATCAGAGTTGGAGATTTGTGGATAAAACCTATCAATTTATCACTTCCACCCCCTTGTCAGAAGCATTCAGAGAAAGTGTAACCGTTGAAAATCTAACAGATAATAGGATGCAGACTGATTTTGTTGGCATTAAAATAGGAGATGTCAATGGCAATGCGACTACGAATAGCTTATTAGTTGCGGAAGCTCGGGAAGTGAGCAATACATTTAATTTTCAAATTGTTGACCAGTTGATTCGAGTAGGAGAAATAATAGAGATTCCAGTTAGAGCTGCTGATATAGAAGTCTTAGAAGGGTATCAATTCACCTTAGATTTTGCAGGTTTAGAATTATTGGAGGTAGAAGAAGGATTGGTAAAAGCAACAAATTTTAATACTAATTTATCAGACAAGGATAAATTGACGACTTCTTGGAATGGAGAAGCCAATGCAGATGCCTTATTATTTACATTAAAGATGAAATCTAGGGTTAATGGTTATCTACATAATGTGCTTCAAATCACATCTGATTATATCCTTGCAGAAGGGTACCACACTTCAGGTGAATTATTACAAATTGACCTTGATTTTCAACCTGTTGAGGAATCTTTAGTATTTGGTTTAGACCAAAACGCACCCAATCCTTTTAATGAAGAAACGGTGATTGGATTTACATTGCCAGAAGCAAACATTGCAACACTAAAAGTAATGGATATTCAAGGACGAGTGCTTAAGACAATTCGAGGCAACTTTGATAAAGGCTACAATCAGATTAGTCTTGATGCAAAGACCTTAGGAGCTACTGGGGTATTACATTACCAATTAGAAGCAGGAAACTACTTAGCAAATAAGAAAATGATTATTATCGAATAAATCCCACATAATCCCTCAGTGTTTTTTACACTGAGGGTACTTTTCCAATAGTAAAACATCCCTTTTACTGAAAAAAAACTCATTCAAAAATCAAATGATATAGACTAAAAAATTAAAAGAAAAGTGGATTAGGTGGATGGCAATGTTAATACGGAATTAAATAAGCACATCCACCATCCCTTTCTTAAAAGAATAAGGAGACTGTCTCATAAGTCCCCGAATATAGATTTGGGGCTACAAACTATAAAAACAAAAAATCATAACAATCTAATTATCAAATTGAAATGAATATGGTTTTTTCTGTTTGATAAAGGAGAACTTAAACTCTCCGCATTTTGAGACAGTCACCAATAAGAGATATGCTTAAATCGGTTTTTGGGATGGCCTCTCTCCGCTGCACATTGGAGGGGGGCTTTTTT
>CAYMSC010000428.1:0-5749 GCA_964392805.1 uncultured Saprospiraceae bacterium | reverse complement strand
AGCCCTACCGAAGATTTTGATACTTATAAAATCTCCCAATGGGAAAATGGAAAAATTAATTGTGAAGATTATTTTCATAAAGAAGCACTACCGCAATATCCGCAACAGCAAGTCCAAGTGAGAAGCGGTTGTAACGAACAAGATGCCAATGGCAAGTACGTGGCTGACTTATTTGTTGGATATTCTTATGAGGCATCTGTCCAAGCCAATGATATTGATGCCCATGCCTTAAGTTTAGTAGAAATGGTCAACAATGGTCTGACCAATTCTTTAGTCGATAATATCTACATCCGATTGGTCGGCACCGCCATTAGTGAACATAATCCAGGTGTGGTAACTAGTGTTTTAGGAGATGTCTACGATTGGTTTGAAGCCGAAATTGCCTTGACAGGTGCGGATTATGTAGCCAGTATTCAAGTACCAACGGGAGGGCCTAATGAAGCGGGTGGTTGGGCAGGTGTAGGTGGCTATTCTAGTGTTAACAGTATCAATGGTGCCGCAGCCGTTTTTCGTCATGAATTGGGTCATAATGTAGGCAGTAACCATTGTACGCCAGGGATTCTACCTTATGCCTCTGGTTATGATAATGGGAATGTCAAAACGCATATGTGTGGAAATAATATCAATTTCTATTCTACGCCTCTTGTTAATGATGACCAAGGGGCTCCCATTGGAGATGCCGCAACAGCAGATAATGGTAGAGTTTGGAAAGAAAGAGCATCCATTGTTTCTGCTAGACAACAACATACTATTTTATTTGATGAAAACGATACGGGTTGTGGAGCTTCGGCATTACCAAATGGTCGTTATTATATCCAAAATGTCAATAGTGATAAATATATAGCAACAGATAATGGCAGCACTTCAAGAGGTACTAAAATTGTTCAGGCAATGAATCAAACAACCAATAACCAATGGGATTTAATTGGTGTAACCCCCAATTCTTTTAGAATAATTAATGCAGAATCCAATAATAGATATATTGATGTCCCAGGTAGTTCTAGTAGTACTGGAACGGACCTAATTATTTGGTCTGCTCATGGAAATGCCAATCAAGTTTTTGATATTGATGAAACAGCTACTTCCGACATCTTTACCATCAAAGCGTTTAATGATTTATGTATACAAATCCAAGACGGTGGAGTAATGGAAGGAGACACCGTAGAGCAAAATAGCTGCATGGATGACAACAATAATAAATGGCGTTTCATTCCTGTTCCAGGAGCGAATGTTTTAAGTTTAGAGGTTTCGATGACTGATGTTTCTTGTTATGGAAACACCAACGGTGCTGCCACGGCAACTGCCACAGGTGGTACAGGAAATTATACTTATTCATGGAGTAATGGAATGACAGGAACTAGTGTAAACAACTTGTTTCCAGGCAATTACACGGTAACCGTTGATGATGGAACGACTAACTTTCCTTTTGCCTTTAGCATTAAACAAGTAGCCCCTTTTGAAGTTAATTTGACCACGACTCAAGCCACTTCCCTCGAAGGTGCTAATTCATCTGCCACGGTATTAGTTTCTGGAGGAACAGCGCCCTATATGTATACGTGGAGTAGTGGAGCAACAGGTACTACTGCCAATAATTTAGCAGCAGGTTTGCAGGAGGTAACTATTACTGATGGTAATGGCTGTGCATTGGTCAAAGAATTTTTTATTGAATGTGCAGATGCCTTTAAAGTATGCAACGACGGCAATGCTACTACTTTTGGCGACCATATTGATATCAATTGTAATTGTGTCGGTAAAGTTTTTACTTGTGCCAACGGGTTAGACATTGCTAATGTAGCGATTGGTAAAATAGCAACACAATCTAGCACCAATGGTTCTGCTACGGCAAGTCTAGCAATTGATGGAAATCGAGATGGCAATTTTTCTAATGGCTCAGTCACACGTACCAATGTAGTGGAAGGCGTAAATGCTTGGTGGCAAATTGACTTAAAAGACGAGACCGATATTACAGGTATTTTAATCAATAATCGAACAGATTGTTGTACAGGGAGATTAGAAGATTATCATGTATTTGTTTCTACCACTCCTTTTACAAGTGACGATATTACAACTACTCAAAATCAAGTAGGAATTGTTTATCAGCATTATTTTGAAAATGCCACTCCCCTACCCGATACTTTAATCGAATTGGGTGCGACAGGTCGATACATTCGGATACAATCTGGTAGTGACCGAGCTTTGAGTTTGGCAGAGGTAGAAATTTATGCTTGTGGAGTTCCGACCGCTGCCAATATTACGGCTAATCCATTAGGAGAAAATCAATATGAATTAAAAGGGTATGTGATTCCCAATGGAGCAACTATTAATAGTATTACGGTTGAACATGGAACAAGTGATTTTTCCAATAGCAATCCTATTGATATAACAGACATCGGTTTAGCAGATACTTTTTATATCAATACGATAGTAGATATTGGCGCTGCAACAGATTATCAATTTAGCATTAAATATGATACACCAACTAAAAGTTATACGACCAATGATTTTATATTTTTGGTAAATGCCGATTATTGTACGCCAGTCATTGAGAATCGTGTTTGGTTTAAAACTTTTAGGGAAATTACTTTTAATAA
This sequence comes from uncultured Saprospiraceae bacterium, assembly GCA_964392805.1. Lineage (GTDB taxonomy): Bacteria > Bacteroidota > Bacteroidia > Chitinophagales > Saprospiraceae > JAFMDF01. The sequence goes on along the minus strand of CAYMSC010000428.1, from coordinate 3,158 downwards.
TCAAGACTTCGAAGGGAATGGAGACAGCTATGATGACCAAACAGCTTATTCTTTTGGGGAATTCTTAATGGGAGATAGCTATCCTATCAGCCTGACAACGCCTAGTCCTGAATGGCACAATCTTACTTTTTTAGTCTATGCAGATTTAAATAATGATGGTGATTTCACAGACTATAATGAAATTATTGGTACTTCTCCCCCAAATGGTCATACGACGACCTTTAATGTTACGATTCCAACTGAAGATGTTTTAGTAGATCATGATTTAAGAATGAGAATTCTTGGACACGAAGGTGGTGCATTTAGTACTTGTTTTTCTCCTGTTGGAAATTTTAAAGATTTTACTATCCGTATTAAAGGAGGAGCTTGTATGGGAACAGGGCATTTAGTCACTTTATATAGAGATATGGACGGAGATGGTTTTGGGGATAACAATGCCGAGATAATAAGAAATTGTAACACTGCTTCTATAACAGGCTATGTGGACAACAACCAAGACTTTGATGATATGAACAACACTCGCTACCCCAATGCGATAGAACTTTGTGATAATATTGACAATGACGGAGATAGTGAAGTAGACGAGCCAATAGATTTTGATAGTGAATCCTTGTTGTTTACCAATGAAACCGTTCCCTCAGAAACCTATACAGCTAGTACGACAATTGAAACCAATCAGGCAGTAGCAGTAATGGAGAATACGGATGTTCATTTAATTGCAGGACAAACAATTATTTTAAAAGAAGGATTCTCTGTTGCAGCGGGTGCAGCATTTCATGCTCAAATTGCAGAAGATTGTTCGGAATCGGCTTTAGTCACTGAAATAGCGACAACTGCAAGGACTTCCAATATATCATCGTCCATCAAGGAAGATTTGACCATGAGGGTTTATCCAAATCCTTTAAGGTCGAAAGCTACCCTTGATTTTTATTTACCGAAAGCTGCTGAAATTAGTTTGCAAATTTATGGGATGAATGGACAGTTAGTTACCACTATTTTGGAACAACAGCATCATGCTGCTGGTAAATTCAAAATTGATTTCGCTGCTAAAAACTATAGGAACGGAATGTATTATTTTGTATTGACGACTGCGGATGAGGTTTTGACGGAGAAGGTGATAGTGCTCCGCTAGCAGGTAGTACTCCCTAGCAGGCGGTACTTTCAAAGTACCTCCTGCTATGGCACAAGCCATCATTTTCGTTAAAAAAACTAAACAGCCTCTAAATCTTCCGTAGTAGCATTAGGGCAAACGAAAAGTCAAAATTGTAATGTGTAATTCATTGAAAAAACTAGGAGCGATGTTTGAAGATTGCATCTTCAAACCAATATTTCAAAAGTTTTCAACTTTTATCAGTCGTTTACATATTATAAAAACGACTTTTCGTTCGCCCTAGTAGTAGCATTTCGATGGCTTGCTCGTTTCCCTCTAAAGAACAGGTATAAATTGCCAAAAAGCATCAAGCCTAGATAAATACTAAATGCACCAATTTTCCAACTTAAGGTCTCTAATAAACGTTGGTTCGTTAAAATACTAGTCGTTTTCATGAATAATAAGGCTGCACCAATATTCATTAAGTAGAAACCAATTTCAAATAATCGGTTAGTTGGAAAGGCAATTTCTTCTCGCCCATGAAAGATGTCTAACATAAAAATCACACTATTATTGAATAATAATCTTGCCACAAAACAAGTCATAGTTAAGGTGATAATTAAATAGAAAATATAAGCTTTGACCATCATTAAGTTTTCCATGATTTTGATATTTAGGTTAAGGAATTATTTGTAATGATTTATTTATTCAAATAATGAATCAATTTTGAATTTATAAACTATTGTGCATAGAGATATTGCTCCTTTCTAGTTTCCGTTCTATAATTATTAGTACCAAAATATTGAACAAATGCATGCCTCCTAAAAGAAAATACACCGTTCCTAATCTTGTACTCAAAAATTCAAAAACTTGCAAAAAAGTTGTTATCTCTTTTGTTTGAGAAAAATAAACAAAGACAAAACCAAGGTTTATCAAATAAAATCCTATTAATAAAAGTGTATTTATAGGGAATACCCAATTAGGTTGAGTCCTAAAAATTCGAGCTAGAAAAAAGACGCCATTCATATATAAGATACGTCCCAAAAAAATGGTCGCACTTACCGCAATAATAGCATACAATAGAAAGGTTAAATAATCTAGACTCATATCTCATTGTTTTACTTTGGTTGTTATTTATGAGTGCAAGATACAACAAAATAATTAAACTTTCAATAATTATTGAAAGTTTTGAAATTAATTACAGCAATGGTCTTCAATACGAAAATACGGATGAAAAGGGTGATGGTGTTTGGGCAATAATTTTAACTACGGATGAGATTTAACCAATCCGTAGTTAAAACCAACGCCCAACCAATCCTCGTTTCTCATCCATTAACCTATTCAAAGAAGCCCCATCTTCCCGATAACGTTCAACAATCTCTCCCTCAATCAGCTCAACCAAAACATCAACAAGATATTTTCGTTGTTTTAAGCCAGTCATCTGATAAATTTCCTTAATCGTCAATCCTTTCTCCGCAGCAAGCAATACTTCAATAACCCTTACACGCGCAATAGACGCTTTATACACTTCGGTGAGAGATGAAGCGGCATCCGATTGAGGAGTTGTAGTTGGAAGCGCCTTTTCCAAATCATCCACTATCGTAATCAGACTCCGCAATAATTTATGCGTCCCTTTTTGATAATTCTCAAAGGAAATGCGATTATCTAATTCCAGTTTTTCTAATTCTCTGTATTTAGCGGAAAGCAGTATCAAGTCATTATATTCATTCATTTCTTCAGTTCTAGCAACTGTCACTAATTGGTTTAGCGCATCGTTTAATTGCCCTTTAGCTATAAGATTTCTGATGGTTTGAAGAGATTTTCTATTCAGCATATTTATTCTGTTACTTCTGCAATTTAGACACAAGATACTAAATAAACTGCAACTTCAAACTCAACTTCAACTTCAAGGTTTAAGCCATCTACGGCGGGAATTGAGGTTGAGATTGAAATTTAAAAATTTATCAGCATTTCAAATTATGGATTCCGATTTGTATCGGAATTGGTTTTAAAATTTTTCATTACCGTACACTTTTTACTAAATCACGCACTTCGCTACGCTACGTGC
>CAYMSC010000427.1:0-5762 GCA_964392805.1 uncultured Saprospiraceae bacterium | reverse complement strand
TAACTTAGAAAATTGGGTGCTTTAATTCAAAACTTTTACCGCACTTTGCCAAAAATCGATTAATTAATGAAGTACCCAGTTTTATTACCGACAAGAATGTCTGCCATTCGCCCCTACATAAGTATCTACTTACCACTCGACTTTTATTCCAAAAAAAATGCGGTTTCTAACTAATTGTAATGTGAAAAATTACCCAATACAACTATTGGGTTCTTAGACCTAAGTTATAATTCCAGTAGGTGAAATACCTTATAATATGCAAAAGAAAATATCCTTATTAAGTGCCTTCTTGCTAGTTGGTTTTATGCAGCTTCTAGCACAGACTAGTTTAAGTATTCCTGCTCAGAATGTTAATTGTGGCCAGCAGATTAGTGTACCTATCACGGTGACTGATTTCGACAATATCGCAGGGCTTCAGTTTTCTCTCCAATGGAATCCTTCTGATTTAAGTTATATTAGCGATTCAACGATTCCAGAGCTAACCACTGGTATTAATGGATTTAATAGACAAAATACGGCTGGTGGCCAACTTGGTTTTTCTTGGTCGGATATTGGTAATGCCTTTACCAGAATGGATGGAGATAGTATTATTTTTGTCGATTTTATGGTTGTTGGCAATAATTTTAATACAACTACTATCAATTTTGCCTCTGCGCCAGTCCAAATTGCAGGAACTCAAATAACGAATATGGGCGGAATCATTGATTTACCAACCTTGGGAGTTACTGCTGGTACTTTAACTCTCGTAGATACATCATTGCCAACAGTCACCTGCCCATCTAATTTAGCGATTACGACCCTTGTAGGTAATACTAGTATTGCGGTTAATAATTTAACGCCAACTGCTGCGGATAACTGTGGAGTTGCTGCTATTTCCTACACGATAACAGGAGCAACATTAGGTAGTGGCAATGGAGATGCAAGTGGCGAAGTTTTTAATATAGGCCTCAATACTATTACTTATACCGTCGTGGATTTTCAAGGAAATAGTACCTTTTGTACGATGGAGGTGGACGTGACGGCTGGGACTGGAGGACCTAATCCTAATCCTAATAACTCCTTAACTATAAATTCCGGTAGTGCCTCCGCACCATGTGGCACTACGATAAATGCACCTGTTAGCGTATCGGGATTTCAAGATATAACTGATTTAAGTTTTACCTATAATTTTGACCCTGCAATATTTAACTATGTTGGGGTTTCTAGTCTTAACCTAGCGGGTTTGGCTATTAATAATTTTGATATTTCCCAAGTTTCAGCGGGTATTATTACACTGAATTGGAGTAATGTGACTCCTCAAACAGTCTCAGATAATTCTCTTTTATTTAATATTCAATTTACTAGTAACTCCTCCGTTATTAATTCACCTGTTTCTTTGAGTAATGTTGTTGCTCAACAAAATAATATGGCCATTTCAACACAAACTGGAAGCGGGGAATTGACGATTGATGATAGTGCAGCACCGACCATTTCTTGTCCAATGAATCAAACGGCTAATGCACCAATTGGTACGACACAAGTAATGGTTAATAATATCGGAGCTACGGCTTCTGATGACTGTGGTTCGCCAGTAATTACTTATGTGCTTTCGGGTGCTACGACAGGTAGCGGAACAGGAGATGCAAGTGGGACTAATTTTCAAGTTGGCGTCACAACGGTTATGTATACGGCAACAGATGGAAGTGGTAATTCTGTAAGTTGTTCTTTTACTGTAACCGTAGCAGGAGTAGCAGCAACAGATTTTACCCTAATCGCTCAGAGTACAACGGCTAGTTGTGATGACAATGATATTACGATTGATATTAATGTAGCCGCTTTTGATAGCATTGCTGGGGTGCAATTTTCTGTTAATTGGGACCCAACTGTCTTAACTTATGTCTCTAGAGATGATGGTATATTTATTAATAGTGTGCTCTTTGGAGAAAATAACCTAGCAAACGGAAGTATTGGGTATACTTGGTTTGATTTCTTGGGACAAACAGTTCCAGATGGTTCTACTTTATTTACACTACATTTTACACCTGTTGGTGGTGGAACTAGTGACGTTATTTTTACCAACAACCCTACGCCAATTGAAGTGACTAATGCTGCTTCAGGTTTACCGATTATTCCTCTAAACGAAATTATCTTAACGGCTGGGTCTGTAACTGTGATTGACACGATAGTACCTACTATTGTTTGTCCACAAGACCAAAGTGTTTCCGTGTCCGTTGGACAAACTTCGGCTGTTGTTAATAATTTGGACCCTATTACGCTGGATAATTGTGGATTGGCTGACGTAACTTATGTTTTATCGGGAGCTACTATAGGAGCTGGACAAACTTCGGCTAGTGGAGAAACTTTTAATATTGGTACGACTACCATTACTTATATCGCTACTGACGGAGCTGGAAATACAACCAGGTGTTCTTCCATGGTCACTGTAGATGCACCGGGTGTGATGGAGGTAAATGTAGTTAGTGGAGATGCCGTTTGTGGAAGTGAACCATATAAGGTGGATATTACCGTAGATAATTTTATAGATGGAACAGGTATTCAATTTTCTGTGAATTGGGACGAATTAATTTTACAATACGATTCTGTTAATTTTAACCAAGGGCTAGCTAATATTGTTGCCAGTGATTTTCAGCTTAATGGAACGACTAATGGAGACTTAGGTTTTGCTTGGTTTGATAATAATTTTGCCGCACAAGATTTACCAGATGGTACTATTTTATTCACGCTTTGTTATACCGTATTGAGTGATAATGGTGTGAGTTCTACTATTGCCATTACAGATAATCCTGTTTTAAGAGAGGGAACGATTATTCAAAATAATATACCCATAGGTGTCCCGATTGCTGTTAATAGTGGTCAATTTTCTGTGATTGATAATACGCCACCAGTGGTCAGTAACCCACTACCAGCAAGTATTACTCAATATGTTGGCCCGAATGACTGTACAGTGGTTGGACAATTTACTGCACCTACCTTTGTAGATGCTTGTAGTAATAATTTATCCGTTGTGTCAATTCCTCCTGCTGGAACTCCTTTTGGGATAGGAACGACGACTATTACTTATACTGCAACAGACCCTTCTGGAAATACGGTTTCTAATAGTACGACTTTGACGGTTATTGATACGATTGCTCCTGTTTTAACAAATTGCCCTCCAGATATTACAGTTACCCCAGGTATTAATTCTAATTGTGTAGCGACTGCAACATGGACGCCTCCAACCGCAATAGATAATTGTGAGCTGCGGATTTTGTCGAGTAATGTCAATCCAGGAGCCTCTTTTTCAGAAGGAATAAATACGGTGACTTATACCGCAGAAGATGTTTTTGGTAATCAATCTACTTGTTCTTTTACAGTTACGGTAGATGGAGTAACGCCCATTGTATTTAGTAGTTTTCCTGGAGATATTATTGTGAATGCAGCAGACCAACAATGTGGCGCAAATATTAGTTGGTTGTTGCCAACGGCTATTGGCGGTTGTCAAGTTGGCGATGGGACGATTACCTTATCTAGTACAGCTGCCCCAGGCGATTTCTTCGATGTTGGGGTGACTACGGTGACCTATACTGCGATAGATAATACAGGACAATCTATTACTCAAAGTTTTACAGTTACCGTTATTGATAACCAAGAAATAACAGTTATTTGTCCTACCGATATTTTTATTCAAGCTGATGGAATGGTGATTACAGACGAAGGGAATTTTATTAATAACGTGGCTTCTGATTCTTGTAGCCGATATGTGCTTACTTTTAATGACATAGTTGCTTTTGATAATTGTAGCCCCATTAACAGCATCCAAACACAAGGCTTAACGAATGGTAGTACTTTTGGTTTTGGTACTACAATGATGGAGTTTGTGCTTTCTGATACATTGGGGAATTCACGAACTTGTACTTTCCAAATAACCATTATGGAAACCAGAGAGATTACGGCTACTACTTTAGATAACCCTAATTGTGCAGGTGCTGATTTGAGATTATCTGTTAATACTTTGGCGGGAGGCACTTATCAATGGACGGGCCCTGGAGGTTTTCTTGCGGATGTTCAGAACCCTGTTATTCCAAATGCCATGACTCAGAATTCTGGAGAATATATAGTGAAAGTGACCTCAGATAATGGTTGTACACTTAAGGACTCCATTTCTGTGGGCATTTTATCTGCTCCAATAATTACTGCTTCGGGTAATGATATAAGTTGTACTGGAGATGGAGATACCATTCGATTATTTGCTTCTGGCGATATTCCTATTCAAAATTATGTTTGGACTGGACCGAATGGATTTACTTCTATGCTACAAAACCCTATTATCCCGAACCCGACTAACGCTGCGGTTGGTATTTATACCGTTACTGGGACTTCTACTAATAGTTGTTCTGCTAGTAGTACCGTAGTGGTAGGTATTTCTGGGACGGTGATGCCTACTTTAATGAGCGATATAGGTAATGGAGGGGGACCTGATACCATATGCACAAATATGCCTGTTACCCTAACAGGAACGACTTTTGATGGTATTGTTACTTATACTTGGATTGCGCCTGCTGATGCTGGATTACCGGCTTTTTTAGATACTAATGTAGTTGTTGTTTCGCCTTCTATTGCTGGGACTTATACCTATAATTTCTTAGCAAATTTAGATGGTAGATGTACTTCGGATACTGCTAGATTGACCTTAGTAGTTGCAGACGGTGCGGGTAATATTGTGCTAGGAAACAATGGACCTTTGGATTGTGCGACAAGCTCACAAACTATTGATTTGACCGCTTCAGGAGGGACAGATATTGCTGCTTATGCTTGGACAGGCCCGAACGGTTTTACTTCTAATGACCAAAATCCTAGTATTCCTGCGTCTAATCTAGCGGCGGGCACTTATTTTTTAGTGGCCACTTCAAACAGCGGATGTACTTCTACCCAAACGATTGATGTGGAGGTTACGGTGCAAGGAGAAGCCCCTGCAGTGAATTTGTCGAGTGCTAGTAATAATGTTTGCGAAGGAGATGTCTTGACGTTTACTGGACCAAATATTCCGAATGCTTCTTATGAATGGGTAGGACCAAATGGCTTTACTTCTACCGATAACGTGCTAACCTTTTCTAATGTCACGATTGATGATGCAGGCGCCTACCTGCTAAGAACGACCATCAATGGTTGTGTTTCTGCACCAACAACTGTCGGTCCTATTAATGTCTTGTTTGACCCAGTAGCTGCGGATGATAATTTTATGGCTATTAGAAATGAACCTTTTAATTTTAGTGTAATAGACAATGATAATTTCATTGCTGGCGTCCCATTTACCATCAATTTGTTAACGAATCCAGATAATGGTACTTTGACCGATAATGGGAATGGTATGTTTACGTATACTCCAACTACTGATTTTGTAGGGATGGACCAAATTGCTTACGAATTATGCTATGATGATTGCCCTGATTTATGTAGTATGGCAACGATTACGATTCGTACTGAATTTGACGCTTCCCTTTGTATTGTGCCTTCGTTAATTACGCCAAATAATGATGGTTTTAATGATGAGTTAGTTATTTCATGTGTGCCAAATCCACCAAAAGTAGGTAGTGAACTTATCGTTTTTAACGAATGGGGGTCAGAAGTCTTTCGAGAATCTCCGTATCAAAATAATTGGGCAGGAACTTATAATGGAGAGGACTTACCTGATGGGACTTATTATTATATTTTTAAAGAAGATAGTGATGATAATGACCTTACTACAGGATACGTAACTATTTTTAGATAATTTTGACTATTTA
>CAYMSC010000426.1:0-5762 GCA_964392805.1 uncultured Saprospiraceae bacterium | reverse complement strand
GAGTTATTGGCTCAATGATAGCTTTTACCCAATATTTTCTAGACCAAATCTTCTGGATGCAAATCTAAGTGTTCTTTGATTCGCGTTTCAGTAGGTCGTTCATAAGCAAAAATGAGGAGGATAAATAAAAAGGTGTAAAATAAAAGAGAATTACCGCCTAAAAAATGTAAAATGATGCAAACTAAAGCAGGTCCTTCTAATAAAGCTAATTTAGTAATAAAGGCAGTTCGGTAAGCTTCTAATTTTTCGACGACGGTCAATCCTTCCTTTTTTAGATTTTTCATTTGATTTTGGAATAGCAGCTGACCAAAAAACAAAGAGGAGATAGCTAACCCAATACCAATAGCAGGAAATAAAAAATCATCAGTAGCAGTATCTTCAATACCCAAAAAAAATTTTAGGATAATCATAATCATGACCATACCTAAAAACATCGCAGCATGTAATATTTGAATAGACTTGAAAAATTCTTTGAAGTTGGTGAATTGTTGTTGCATGATGGGTGATTTTTATTTTTGATAAGGTCGAAGATAGAAAAAACTAGGAAATTCTCTTAGTTCTAAGAAAAAATAGGATTTTTAACTTTACGCAATATCACTCATAATATAACTTCTCTTTTGCGTTAATTTTGTAATGAAAAATATAAAATTTAGGTTTCTGGGAAAAAGCGCCAAATAACTAGAATGAATTTCAGGAAATAGGAAAATATAACTTAACTACTATGAATAAACTTAATTACCATACAGATTTGCAACTGGTTCGATTGTATCAAGAAACTAGTGACCCAACTTATTTTTCAGCATTACACCAACGACTTTACCCAAAAATTTATCGACAATGTTTAGGATTAGTAGGCAATAAGCAAACGGCTTATGAGATTACGGAAACTACTTTCCTTCACTTATCAACCATAATTCCTGAATTTGGGAATGCAAAAATTTTCTTTGCTTATTTGAGTAATAAGGTAAATGAAGATTGTACAGCGGCATTATTAGTAGAAGAGGTAAATCATTACCACTAAAGAAAATTATCTAAGCGTTAAAAAAATTTTCAACAAATGATGTTAACTAAAAATCAAGCGCGTCTAGAGCTAAAAAATCAAAATCAAGTATCGGATGAAATATTAATTCAACGGTTTCTTGAAACAGAGGATTCAAAATATTTTGAACAGCTTTATGCAAAATACGCAAGAAAGATAATTAGTAAATGTATTCTTCTTTTGAAGAACCCGACTATTGCCAAAGATGCCTCCCAAGAAATCTTCTTAAAAGTATTTTTGAATCTCTCTAAATTTAAAGGAGATGCTAAATTTTCTACTTGGGTTTATACGGTTACGTATAATTGTTGTATTGATTTGCTTAGAGATACAAAAAAAGATGGCAAAATTTTCTCAGATGAAATCGAGAAAGCAGCTGATATAGGAGAAGAAGTACCAGACAATGAATTACTTGAAATAGAAGTTAGCAAACTTAGAGTCGTACTCAACAATATTCCAGTAGGAGACAAAGCTGTTTTATTGATGAAATATCAAGATAGCATGAGTGTCAAAGACATTTCAAGTATTCTAGATAAATCAGAAAGTGCCATTAAGATGAAAATAAAAAGGGCAAAACAAAAAGCAAAGAAAGTTTATGAAGCTAAATTTTCGTCAACTTCTGCTAATTAATAAACACTTTAATCATGAAAAGAATAAAAGCGTATATTCGGCTTCTAAAATGGAAAATAAATCAAAACTACCAAACAAATAGTACGGTTTATACAGAAACCATTAATGAAGAAGAACTATTAACAGATTTTAATTTTCAACCTCATCTTGGATGGATGAAAGAAGAAAATTAGTCGGTAGTAAATAGTTAGCAGTTTGCAGGGGTACTATCTATTAATTCGTTGCATTTGTCCCTTCAATACCTTTCCTTTCGTAGAATGAACCATTTCTGCAAAATTGGCATATTACTACTAACCCCATACCTCCCATTTGCCTTCTTGTGGGTCTAGTTTGGCGAATTCTCCTGTATCTGTAAATTCTGAGGCAGCCATACCAATTTCAAATATTCCATTTTGGGAAAATCCCGATGAAAATGATAATTGAGATTTTGTAAGCCAAACACTAATCCCGTCTTGCCCCCCTTTAAAGTTAAAATTTATAGAACCAGCTTGTTCATTTTCAATTTGGAAGCCGTAATTCTCTAATCTAGTTTTTAATTTTTCAAATTGTTCATTTGTGAAATCTAGAATTAATTCCTCCTTTTCAAGAAATTCAAATCCTATATTTTGTTCCTTCACTTCTTTTCTAAATAAGTATATGTGGTAACTCATTAATTATTAATTTTTGAGGTGTTTTATTAATTTTTTGTTTTATTTACAATGCAAATGTATTTAATTTGATAATAATTTGTAAATTTTTATCAAAAAAGTTATTAATTAATTAAGAAATAATTCTATTTACAAACTTTTTGTTTTTAATTATATAGTGATTCTGGTTTAATTTAAGTTTTATCTTTCCTAAATCTAAAAGATTCACCACTTACAACTCTTCAATAAATTTTCCAATTTCTTAGATAAGATTTAGCGTTATATATAGATTTCTCAACTAATATTGTTTCAATAGTACTTATTCTAAAATTTTTAGGAAGAAAGAGCTTCCAGAACTCCAAGTTCTGGAAGCTCTAAACAATTTAAAATAAAGTCAAATGAATAATCAATTAATTGGAAGAGTAGCGGAACAAAAGGTTTTAAAAGAAACCATGATAACGAATAAAGCGGAATTAATTGCACTTATTGGTCACACCTTTATACCCCTAAGAATTTATCTACGGGCAAAAAAAAAGAGATAGCCAAAACGACCATCTCCTTTTTTACTGCTCACCGCCTATTGCCTACTGAACCACCTCTTCATATGCCTCAATACTTGGACAAGTACAAATCAAATTTCTATCCCCATATCCATTATCAATTCGTGCTACCGAAGCCCAAAATTTGTTCCTAGTTTTTAAGTAAGGAACTGGATAAGCGGCTTTTTCTCTAGAATAAGGAAAAGTCCAATCATTCGCTGTTAACTGTGCTAAGGTGTGTGGTGCATTATGCAATACATTATTCTTCGCATCCGCTGCGCCAGTAGCTATTTCGTCAATCTCTGCCTTAATTTGTAATAAAGCATTGCAGAAACGGTCTAATTCTGCTAAATCTTCACTCTCCGTTGGTTCAATCATTATCGTGCCTGCAACGGGGAAAGAGAGGGTAGGAGCGTGGAAACCGTAATCCATCAATCGTTTCGCCACATCTTCCGCACTAACTAGACTTTTGAATGGACGTAGATCCAAAATTAATTCATGTGCGGCTCTACCGTTTTCACCAGTATATAATACTTGATATTCCGTTTCTAATCTTGCTTTGATATAATTGGCATTTAAAATAGCATATTTAGTAGCATCCGTTACGCCTTCATAGCCTAACATTTTGATATAGCCATAAGAAATCAATAAGATACTAGAACTACCAAAAGGGGCAGCAGAAACAGCTTGAATACCTTTTTTACCACCTGTTTTTACTAATGGATGTTTTGGTAAGAATGGGGCTAAACTTTCATTCACACAAATTGGACCCATGCCTGGCCCACCGCCACCGTGTGGAATGGCGAAGGTTTTATGTAAATTCAAATGGCAAACATCAGCGCCTATCATGCCCGGATTGGTCAAGCCAACCTGTGCATTCATATTCGCACCATCCATATATACTTTTCCACCATTATCGTGGATGATTTGGCAAATTTCTTTGATTTCTGTTTCAAATACGCCGTGTGTAGATGGATAAGTGACCATCAATGCGGCTAAATTATCTTTGTGTTGTGTTGCTTTTTCTCTTAAATCATCAAGGTCAATATTTCCTTGGTCATCACATTTAGTGACCACTACTTTCATACCTGCCATGACGGCACTTGCTGGATTGGTGCCATGTGCCGAAGATGGAATTAAGGCAATATTTCTATGCTTGTCCCCATTGGATTTATGATAAGCTCGGATGGTCATCAAGCCTGCATATTCTCCTTGTGCGCCAGAATTAGGTTGTAAAGAACAAGCGGCAAACCCTGTACATTCACATAAGTAGGCTTCTAATTCTTCAAAAATTTGCTGATAGCCTTTGGCTTGATTTAAGGGGGCAAAAGGATGAATATTGGCAAATGCTTCCCAACTGACAGGCATTAATTCTGCTGCTGCATTTAATTTCATCGTACAAGAACCCAAAGCAATCATGGAATGCGTCAAAGATAAATCTTTGTTTTCCAAAGACTTGATATACCGCATCATCTGCGTTTCTGACCGATGCACATTAAATACCTCGTGTGTCAAGAAATTGCTGGTTCTTGCTAAACTTGCTGGGATTCTTAATTCCTCCATTTCTAAGCCCATCATCATCGGGCTTTGATTTTTAGCTTTTGCAAAAATACCTACAATTGTTTGCAAGGTTTCATTACTAATCGTTTCATCTAGGGTAATTTGTACTGTATTATCTGCACCGTAATAGAAATTTATTTTTTGAGCAACCGCCAAGCGTTTGATGGTCCTCTTAGTCGCTGAATCAACAGGAATAGATAAAGTATCAAAGTAATGGGTATTACTTTGGGTATAACCCATAGAAGTCAAATATGCTTCCAGCATCATCGTTGCTTGATGTGTTCGTTGTGCGATTGCTCGGATACCATCTGCGCCGTGATATACCGCATACATCCCTGCCATAATCGCCAATAAAGCTTGGGCGGTACAAATATTGGAGGTGGCTTTTTCTCTTCGAATATGTTGCTCTCTGGTCTGTAAAGCCATCCGTAGCGCGCGATTGCCTAAACGGTCTATAGAAACACCAATAATTCGACCGGGTAATTGTCGCTTAAAATCTTCCTTCGTTGCGAAATAAGCGGCATGTGGTCCTCCGTAGCCAATTGGAACACCAAATCTTTGAGTGGTACCAACAACGGCATCTGCGCCCCATTCGCCTGGAGGCGTTAATAAACTTAAACTTAAAATATCTGCTGCAACCGTCAAATAGATACCTTGTGCCTTGATTCCTTCTGAGAAGGCTCGGTAATCTTCTACTGAACCAGTTTTGGCTGGATATTGTAATAAAACACCGAAGGTTCTTTCATTAGCTTTAAATGTTTTCCAATCTCCACGAACTATTTTTATACCGATAGGTTCGGCTCTAGTTGTTAAAACATCCACAGTTTGAGGCAATACGCCATCTTCAACAAAAAATTGATTAATGGATGCTCCTTTATTTCTTTTATTTTTTAAATTAAAAAACATCGCCATTGCTTCTGCTGCTGCTGTCCCTTCATCTAATAAAGAGGCATTGGCAATAGGCATCCCCGTCAAATCACTTACGGCAGTTTGAAAATTTAATAAAGCTTCTAAACGACCTTGGGCAATTTCCGCCTGATAAGGCGTGTATTGGGTGTACCATCCTGGATTTTGGAAAATATTTCTAGCAATTACCGCTGGTGTAATCGTGCCATGATACCCCATGCCTATAAACGATTGGAATACCTTATTCTTGGCAGCCGTCTTCTTCAGCTCTTGTAAATATTCATGCTCGGAAAGGGCATCTGGTAAGTCTAATTCCCGATTGATACGGATAGCCGCAGGAACAGTTTCCTCCATTAATTGGTTAAGCGAGTCTGCTTTAACTACTTTTAACATTTTGGCTAAATCAGCTTCGCCGATGCCAATGTGACGCTTCACAAATTGGTCATAATACTGCATAGGAAGGTT
>CAYMSC010000425.1:0-5785 GCA_964392805.1 uncultured Saprospiraceae bacterium | reverse complement strand
CTTTCCCGTCCGCAAGCGGTTCACCCGTACGGGTTCATGTGTTCCAATCCTCCTAGTAAGACTGCGTAGGTTATTTTTTTGCGAAATCCCTTATCCTATCTTTTAACAATAAAGCCATACAACCGTTATATAAATAAAGGTTTATTATGAAAAATTTCTTTCTGGGTATTTTAGTCCTTTCTTTCTTTGCTTGCAATCAAGAAACCGTCAAATTAGTACCCGATTTAACAGATAATTTAGCCACTTATTTGGAGGTAAATCCTGAGTTTAGCTTAGTTACAGACTCTTTGATTGCTTGTGCAGCAGGAGGGCAATCTCAATATTTGACAGACGATGAAATGCCCATTTCTATCCTCTTTTATCCAGAAGGTGATGCGTCGGAGTTTTTATATTTTGAAACGGATGATATTAATGTCAATCCCGATGATTTAGCCAATTATCAAAGAGTCGACTTACCCGACGAACCCTTATTTAATGGCTATCTGCATCGTTTTAAAAGAGCTGCACTTAATGAAAATACTTGGTGTCGAGTTTCTTTTGTAAAAGATGGAAATTTACACATCTCCAATCCTATTAGAATAAAATACGATGATTTTCCAACAGAGTATAACGCAGAGGTATTGGACATTGACCAACAAATGCCATTGTCTCCTGTTTTTCAATGGCAAGATGGACGGACTCCTCAAAATCAAATTTATTTCCAAATTGTGCTAGACGAAAATGATAACCTTATCTCTGGGACTTATACCTTTGACCTACAATTTCAGTTCTACGATTTATCGAATGTTGTTTTAAATATTAGTCCTACTTCGCCTACGCCATCCTTGCTCAATCAAGAACAATATTCTTTTGTGATGTTGGGAGTCAGTATTGATAGTTGGGTTAATTTGATAGTGGAGGGGGATTTTGAGACTTTGTAAACATCTCATTTATGGGGATTTAGAGCTTCCAGAACTTGAAGTTCTTTTTTACTCCAGCACAGGCTTCAAATTATCCAATTTATTCCGATTCGTCTTCGCATCATCATCCGCAGAATAATGTGGATGTTCCTTCAACAAATCCGCAGCAATGTAAAACCCCTCTTTATCCGCAATATTAGCCCGTACATTTTTCACCCATGCTGGTTTGATAGCTCCTGCTTTATTATCAAAAGTATTTCGAACATAGGTCAATACTGCCGCCACCTCTTCATCATTCATTAAGCCTTCAAAAGGGGTCATGGGTACAGTACCAGGATAATCTCGATTCATTACGGTCATAGGGCCATAAACCCCTTTCAAGGTCAATTTTATTAAGCGTTCTGCATCTTCTCTCACCCATTTGGATTGTTTTAAAGGTGGATAACCTGCTGCCGCCAAACCTTGCCCATGTTCTTGATGGCAAGTACCACAATAAGCTTCTCTTTCGTATAATTCTTTTCCTTTCACAAATAATGCTCGTTCTTCGCCTTCTAAATGGGTTTGAATTTCAACAGTTTCTTTTTGGACATTCTCTCCATTCAAATGTGCTACTGCTGTTTTATGGGCATGCTCCATCCATTCGTCTAATTCATATTTTCCTGCTTCCGCCACTATTTTCAAACCTGCTTCTTTATCCAACCACGAAGCGGCTACTATTGCCTCTAATCTAACTCTACCATGCGGGTCTTTTGCTGCTTCCAACAACAAATCTGCCTGATTATCAATTTGATGTCCTGTGTAGCGCAATACCTTGACCGCTGCTGTCCTTGCTCTAAAATCTTTGGCTTTTAACACTTGTACTAAAAGGTCTTTGTCAATTTTATTTAAACCCCAAGTCACCCATAATGCTTCCAATAATTGATGCTCATAATTAGGGTCATTTGTATCTAGTTTTTCTGTCCAATTTTTTAATTTTGCTAAAACATCTGCCGCATTTCTAGCCCTTAGTTCTCTTTTAGTTCGGTAACGAGTTCGATATTCTGGTAGCTTTAAATGGTCTAATAACTCCTCAATACTAGCATCCACAATTTTGGCAGGTTCAACCAATGGTCTCGAAGGATAAGTGATTCTGTAAACTCTACCATGTGCATGATCTCGCAAAGGGTCTCTTGCATTGTGCTGCATGTGACCAATCAAGACATTATGCCAGTCAATAAAATACAGCGAACCATCTGGTGCAAATTCCATGTCTACGGGGCGGAAATTGGTGTCAGTACCTTGGATTATATCTTGTCGAAATTTGAATTTATACCCCGTACCATCATCCAGCACTTGATGTTGTCGCATTCCTAAAAAGCCGATGTCATTATTGATTAATAAATCGCCCTGTACTTCCTCAGGAAAATGTCGACTCGACACAAATTCCAAACCAGAAGTTGGCCGAACTTTATGTTCCTCTTCCACTAAGTCAAAAGATTTATGGGTCGCTTTTCCATATCGTGGCTTCACAGAACCAGGCATCATCCATCGTACAGCAGGACCAGAAGTTTCTGCAAAAATATTCTGTCCCCATCGGTCAAAAGCAATACCCCAAGGATTGGGAATCGCCAGTTGAGCGGTTCTTTCTAAGTGTCGACGTTGTGGACTAAAGCGATAAAATCCGCCATTAGTTGCTCTTACTGTACCATAAGAAGTTTCTACATTGGTGTGTAAAAACACGCCTTCCCCCATATATAATGCACCCGAGGGGTCTGCACAAAAAGCAGAAATAACATGGTGGGTATCGTGGTCATCAAAACCACTCATAATAATTTCTTTTTTGTCTGCTTTATCATCCCCATCCGTATCGGTAAGCAAAACAAGATTCGTCCCTTGCGAAACATAAACACCCTCTGGTGCAAATTCAAAACCTACGGGAATATGTAAATTATCCGCCCAAATCGTTTGTTTATCGGCTTTATTATCTCCGTCCGTATCTTCAAGAATAATCAATTTATCATTCGGCTTTGCATCTCCCGGTCGGTAATGTGGATAGGTTGGCATCACGGCAACCCAAAGTCGACCTTTGTTATCAAAAGAGATTTGTACAGGATTGGCTAAAGCAGGAAATTCTTCTTCGCTGGCAAATAATGCTACCTCATAACCTTCCGCTGTTTCTAGTTTATCTAAAGCATCTTGTCCGTACAAATATTTAGCCGCTCCCCTGCCATAATCTCCTATTTTATAATTTGTTGAAACAGGGGTTAATGGATGTGTTTTGGCATCTGCTGCTGCTAAATCCATTGCTTCCCCTTGGGCCGCTTTCCAAATAGCTTCGTCTCTTACTGCGGTCATTTCTTCTTTTTTCTTGATTTCATCAGGATAATTTTCTGGTCCAAAAGGATTATATCT
Source organism: uncultured Saprospiraceae bacterium (assembly GCA_964392805.1). GTDB lineage: Bacteria > Bacteroidota > Bacteroidia > Chitinophagales > Saprospiraceae > JAFMDF01. The sequence continues at coordinate 2,495 of CAYMSC010000425.1, read as the reverse complement.
TCTACCAAAAACGTGGACACCATTCGGACTTTTATAATCATCGTGCCAGAACCAATTTTTTTCCATCACCGCTGCCTTCACCAATTTCTCGTGCGTTGTACTTACTTTTCCGCCAAACACTTTTTCTGCCAAAAAATTAGCCAATTTTTTATAGCCTCTATCATTCAACTGAGACCCATCAATGGTTAATTGTTCTCCAGTAGCAAACCATTTTTTTGAGGGATGGAATACATCTACAAATGGAATATTTCGCTTATCGGCTATTTCTTTTATTGCGGCGGTGTACATTTCTAGATTCACATTCTCTTTTGCCCCATTAGGAAAATCATATTTATCCGATAAATTTTGAAAAGCTATGGGAGAAACTAGGACCAATTCTGGAATCGAATCGCCATTATATTCCTGTATTTTCGTATACTGAATAAACGCATCTAGTTCTCCCTTAAAATTTTCCAAACCTGCTGCTCCTTCAAAGGATTCGCTATAGCCAAAAAAAGCTAAAATTTTATCCGCTTTTAATTTTGTCAACCATTGGTCAGGCGTTTCAAAATGTCCTTGGCTATTTGAAAAAGTCGCTAATTCGGTTTGAAATTTCTCTGCATCGAGAAATGCCCAAGGGGAAAAACGACCAGAATGAGGACGAAAGCCTGGCGTATTTCCACCATCACACATATTTCTAATAAATAATTGGTTGTCTGGATAGCGCAAATGCATTTCCGTCTCAAAATGTCCAAAATTCATCATCCGAGAACAGAGATTATTTCCAACTAGAACGATGTGGTCATTCTTGTCAATTGTTAGAATAGGTTGCTCTGTTGACTGGCATTGCCAGAAATGCAATGCGAACAAGGTGATTATAAAAATAGCACTTACCTTATTTTGGTTGTTTTTTTGATAAAGCATCATACCCGTAATTTGATTTTCGTTAGAGGTTAAATGTACGAAAAAAAGGTATTTTATTTCCTTCATGTAATTATAATGACAAAATATGTCTAACTTTTTGGAATAAAGACTTTCTATTGCTAGTTAATAGTAATAATTTGCTACTCCATTTTATTCCTCCGGCTTAAAAATTAAATAATCAAAAATAGAATTATGAAAAATTGGAAATCACTACCCCTTTTATTTATTGCATTAGTAACTATCGGTTGTTTAACAAGTTGTGGAGAAGACCGTGCTGTAGCAGCAGCAGTAGAAGGCTATGAGGTAGATGTCGCCATTGTTTCGCCTAACAATAATGCACTAATGACAATCGGAGAAAACTTTAATGTTGAAGTTGATTTTGCTAGAAATGAAAATATTATCCACAACATCAAAGTAGAAATTGTGGATATGGCTGGTAATCAAATTGAGAACCTAGTGGAAAGACATGCCCATGTGGCCAATGAATTTACGTTCACCGCAGAAGGCATAAAAATTGACCAAGCTGGGACTTATCTCGTTCGCGCTTCTACTACTGATTTCCATGACGGAGAAGAAGGAGTAGAGGAAGTAAAAGAAGAAAATAATTTAGTAGAACATACAATTACTGTTCAATAAAAAAGAAGAGATAATTCTCTGAAAAAGCCTTGTCCTTTCTTATAATGGCAAGGCTTTTTTTATCCTGGGTAAGGAATATCCCCGCATCGACGGCATTTGCTACTATTATTACCAAGGAAAGTTAATGCACTATTAAGATACATGGAAGGCATCACTAGGAATCAAAAATGCAATCGTTCCAACAAGACAGTCTATGTTGAATAAAGGTTGGGGAAAACACTATTTTCTATTTTAACCGATTTACCTTACCATTCTCTATCTCAAATACTACTCCAAATCCAAATTGTTCATCAAAAGCATTTGGCAAAGGGATTCCCTGCAAATGACATAAAAATGCTCGAATTACACCTGAATGATTCACTAAAAAAACTTGGTCTGCTTTCATTTGTAAAACCTCCTCATACAATGCTATCGCTCGGTTATAGACAGACTGATAAGATTCGCCTCCTGGACAAGGCGTATGCACAAAATTATCCTTCCATTTAATTAAGGTTTCTTTACCAAAAGACCGCCAAGGTTTTAATTCCCATTCTCCAAAACTAATTTCTGTTAGGCGTTTTTCAATAGTCACGGGATGGTCTTCGGCGATAAACTGTGCTAATTTATGACAGCGTTGCAGCGGGCTTGAAAAAATCTTAGTCTCTTTGGTAATAGTCGGTAAAACAGCTTTAACTGCCGCCGCTTCTGCTGGAAAGGTCTCCACTACATCTAAATCAGAACTGCCATAACAAATGCCTTTTTCAACATCAGGTTGGGTATGTCGAATTAAGTAGATTTTCATATTTATAATTTTGTGCAAAAATAAGGCTAAATCTTGATTTTTGGTTAGGGCGAACGAAAAGTCATTTTTATAATATGTAAACGACTGATAAAAGTTGAAAACTTTTGAAATATTGGTTTGAAGATAGTCGGGTAAGTCAGAGGGATTGCTCCCTCCTTCTCCCCTCAGAACCGTG
>CAYMSC010000424.1:0-5785 GCA_964392805.1 uncultured Saprospiraceae bacterium | reverse complement strand
CAAGTCTAATAAAGTAACCGTTTTATCCGTTAAATCCGCGTTCCAATCCTCCTAGCTAGGCTGCGTAGGTTATTTTTTGCTAAATCCCTAACCAAAAAATGAAAATGAAAAAATGGACTTTATTATTGCCAACCTTCTTAGTTTTTATTATACCTGATAAAAATTAAAATCACGGAGAGATTGATTTACAATATCGAAAACAAAATAATAGCCGCCACAATTACCACCAACACCGCCACATAAACAATCACATTCGAGTTGCTTCGGTACAAATTAAACATCAATTCCATCATATCTCGCCATTCTAGTCGTGCCACTAAACTTTCTCTGCCTAAGACAAAATACTTGCGCATTCCTTTACGAGATTGGTCACCATGTTTGCGAAGAACAAAAAAATCGGAATTCATGAAGGCTAAATCGTATAATTCGCTACGATTCCCTTGGTCCAAAATCATCGTATTAGAATTGGGTAAGGTTTTCCAGCGAGCGCCGTTAATGTCTCCATCTCGGACCACCATCAATTCCCCTTTGGGGCGAAAAATATAGAGAATCGTTTCGTGGAAATGCTCATCATCTCTAACTTCCAAGAATCGTGTATTCAAATAATAATCTTCTTCGTAGAGGTCTTCACTCCAAGGACGAATCAAAGGAAGGATATTATCAAGATAGTCGTCCATAGTCTTGACCACAGGCATTTCTACGCTGAAGGAACGGGATATTTTATCAAAGAGTGCTTCGTCTTCCACGATAATATGGTTTTCTCAATAAATCACTTATTTTTACGATTCAAATGTAGGCAATTTTTTAGAGGAAGACAAGATGTTGTATGCTAGTTTCCCAGATACTAGTTACCAATCTCTAGGAACTAACCGTTAATTATTTTAAAAATTATCGTAATTGCTTAGGGGTATAAAGGTGCAAGGGTATAAAGGTACAAAGGTACAAAGGTGTAAAGGTACCTAAAAAAGAAACCTCAAATACTTAACAAGGTAACAGTTTTGCCCTTTGTACCTCTAAACCCTTAAATCCCTAAACCCTTAAACCCTAAGTAATTACAAATTATCAATCTAAACTATGAATACTATTTTAAAAAAATACGCAGATTTATTAGTCAATTATTGTGTAGAACTACAACCGGGAGAGAAACTATATGTGCGCAGTAGCACTTTAGCAGAACCTTTAATTCGAGAAGTATTTCGGTCGGCAACAAAAGCAGGTGGGCATGTAGAAATTGACCTAGATTTTAGAGAAAAAAATCGAATTTTTCTCTCAGAAGCAAATGATGCACAATTACAACGTATTCCACCCTTGTATAAAATGGCGATGGAAACTTTTGATGCCTATATTTATATTCGAGCGCCCTTTAATTTGAAAGAAGATAGTAATGTGCCGAAAGGACGGTCAGGGGTTAGAAGTAAGGCAATGAAAGAGATTTCTAAACGCTATTTTGAGCGAACAGCCACTAAAGAATTAAAGCGAAATCTTTGTCAATATCCTACATTAGCAGCCGCTCAAAATGCGGATATGTCTTTGGAAGAATATCAAGAATTTATTTTTGGTGCTTGTAATTTATACACCGATGACCCACAACAGGCTTGGTTGAACAGACGAAAAGACCAACAAAAAATTGTGGATTTATTGAATAAAAGAGACAAGGTTCAATATAAAGGAGAAGGCATTGATATTACTTTTTCTACTAAAGAGCGAACTTGGATAAATTCTGACGGACAGACGAATATGCCTTCTGGAGAAGTTTATACTTCACCCGTAGAAGATTCGGTCAATGGCGTAGTGCATTTTTCTTTTCCTGCGGTGTATATGGGGCATGAAGTAGAAGGAGTGACACTATGGGTCAAAGATGGATATGTAGAAAAATGGGAGGCTAAAAGAGGACAAGCATTTATGGACAATCTTTTGCAAACGGCTGGTGCTAGACGATTTGGAGAGGCAGCTATTGGAACTAATTATAACATCAATCGGTTTACAAAAAATATTCTTTTTGATGAAAAAATAGGAGGTACTATCCACATGGCTTTAGGACAATCTTACCTCCAAACGGGCGGTAAAAACCAATCATCTATTCACTGGGATATGATTGGTAATATGGTCAATGGCGGTCAGATTTTTGCCGATGATGAGCTGATTTATGAAAACGGGAAGTTTATTTTTTAAGACTTATTTTTTTAACAGATTATACACAAACTCATACTAGACTTTTGTAAATTCCCGTTTCAGAATATAATTACATTTTCTATGTAACTATTTTTAATATCCACTGGGCGCAATTGAGATTTGTCTCCAAGTCCTGTAGGGACTAAACATGGGTAACGAATAAATAAAGAGAAAAAACGACTTGAATCGTGCCGTTAGGTACGTAATATGGGTTTCAATTTCATGTTGCGTACCTAGGGCACGACCAAATATTGACTTATGGTATTTATTCTACCCATATTAAGTACCTAACGGCACTATTTCTAGAGGACAAATCTCATTTGCGTCCTATCCACTTAATTATTTTTCAAATTAGCAATATGTATCAATACCAATACGGGGGCAAAAAAGGATTAACCTTGAAATTAAAAGAGGCGAGTGACTTAGTGGTAGTACGAACTAAAGCAGCGAAGGAGGTCAAGGAATTAAATTTGTCAACGAGTTCAAAGCGTTTATTATCTCGAATGATGCCAGTAGTCAGTTTCCCAGAAGCGAATGTAACGGTATTCAAATGCATTGATAAAAAGAGTAGGAGTTTAGGCAGTGGAATGAAATTGAGGAATCAAGTAAGGAAAAATTTTAATGAGGAGGAAGAAATCCGATTTGCTGGAAGGGTGTTGAAAGATGCTAAATCGGGTGAACCAGTAGTTTATACAGAAAACTTTTTTGTGAAATTTAAAGATGGAACAAAGGGAGCTTCCTGTAAAAAAATTATTAAAGATCTAGGACTAAGGGTAAAAGAAAAATTAGGCTTTGCAGAATGTGCTTATTTTATCTGTGCGGAATCGGGAACAGGTATGGAAATTTTTGGTTTAGCGGACCAATTATTAAAACATCCAGATGTGCAATATTGCCATCCTGAATTAGTGCGACAAAAAAAGCATCGAAGCATCTTTCCCAATCAATGGCATTTAAAGCCTTTGGAGCGGAACGGTACCTTGATAGAACAACATGTAAATGTAGAAGCAGCATGGACACATACCTTAGGAGAAGGCATTACAATAGCCGTAGTAGATGATGGAGTAGATGAATTGCACGAAGAATTTGCGGGTAAAATTGTTTCTCCTTTTGATGCGATTACAGATGAACAAGATGGTAATCCCAAAAGACGAGGAGAAAATCATGGTACTGCTTGTGCAGGAGTAGCTTGTGCAGCAGGAAGAAGCAAAGCCTCTGGCGTTGCACCCGAAGCATTGCTGATGCCTATTCGTACAGGTGGACTAGGGTCTTTGGCAGAATCTAAAGCATTTTGGTGGGCAACGGATAATGGGGCAGATGTTATTTCCTGTAGTTGGGGACCGATGGACGGACCTTGGTGGGATAGTGAAGACCAACAACATTTTCGAAAATTTCCACTTCCAGATAGCACTCGATTAGCGATTGATTATGCGATTGAGAACGGTCGAGGAGGGAAGGGCTGTGTTATTGTTTGGGCAGCAGGAAATGGCAATGAAAGTTGTGACTTAGATGGTTATGCTAGTTATCCAAAAGTAATGGCAATAGCTGCTTCTAATGATAGGGGCGTGAAGAGTTATTATAGTGATTATGGTCAATCTGTTTGGTGTTGTTTTCCGAGTAGTGATATAGATTCAAGATATGTGCCTGTGCCGCGCCCTCAACCATTAACGCCCGGTATTTGGACAACCGATAGAATGGGTAGAGAAGGCTATAACCAAGGGACTACGACCGACGGAGACGAAGCAGGAAGTTATACCAATAGTTTTGGTGGAACGTCTTCTTCTTGTCCGGGAGTGGCGGGAGTGGCAGCATTGATGCTATCCGCTAATAAAGACTTGACATGGGAACAGGTGAGAGCTATTATTAAAAATTCTTGTGACAAAATTGATGAGGAATTTGCGGGTTATGATGCAAACGGGCATAGCCCTTTTTATGGTTATGGCAAAATTAATGCGGGCATTGCCGTAGAAGAAGCACTCATTGCCAACGATACAGAAGCCAATAATTACCAAGTAAATGGCGTTGCTCATTTTAATAAAATAGAAGATGTGATTATAGCAGCAGGAGTCGTCACCGAATCCCTACCTGCTAAAAGTCGGCTACTTGAATTTGAATTAAACTTAACTCCTTTTCATCCCAATTTAGGATTGGAATACAAAGCAGTTATTAATAAATTAGGTGCGACTCCATGGACAAAAATGGGAGAACCAAGTGGAACGGATGACGGTAGAAGAAAACTCATTGGTTTTGCTGTTAGACTAACGGGTGATTTGAACAATCAATTTGAAGTAAAATATAAAGGAAAATTTAGCAAAAGTGAAGCGTGGAAGACTGCTAAAAATGGTGCTATCTGTGGTACGGAAAAGAATGGCGGACAAGCGATTGAAAATATTAGTATTGAAATAATAAAAAGGTAAGGGCTTGTGTAAAAGCCTCTAATATAAAACAAACCCATAAAATCAAAAAAATGATATACCTACTAAAATACCGTTCAAGAGGAAAAACAGTTCAATTATTACAAGAATTGCTGAATGCTTATGATAATAATTTAGAAGCCGATGGATATTTTGGCAGAATTACCGAACAAGCAGTAAAAGCCTTTCAACAAAAAAACAATTTAGGCGCAGATGGGGTTGTCTATACCCAAACATGGGCTAAATTGCTATTCCTTCCACCAGCTACGGTTTCTAAAACATCCTTATCTTCTAAGGAGATAGACGAATTAACAAAATTATTAATTAAGTTAAATGCTAAAGGGAAGTCCGTAGAAATCTTACAAATTCTGCTCAATCAAGTTGGTTATAATTTAGAGGCAGATGGACATTTTGGACGAATGACGGATACCGCCGTAAAAGATTTTCAACAAAAAAATAATCTAACGGTAGATGGCATTGTGTACACCCAAACATGGGCTAAATTATTTGAGTTATCGCCGCCGATTTCAATAGATGCAATGCGGCTATCTGATAAGGACCTTCTCAAGTTTGCGAAAGCATTTAACTTAGAAATTCCAGTTGTAAAAGCCGTACAAGAGGTAGAAAGTAGTGGTCGTGGCTTTTTAGCAGACAATCGACCGACCATTTTGTTTGAGGGACATATTTTTTGGAAAGAATTAATCAAACGAAAGATAGACCCTCAGCCACTAGTAAGGGGTAATGAAAATGTACTTTATTCCAAATGGACGAAAGATTTTTATGAGGGCAAAGCAAAAGAATACGTGCGCTTAGAAAAGGCAAAAAATATAGGGAATCGCTCAGAAATATTAGAAGCAGCGCTGGCATCTTGTTCATGGGGGATGTTTCAGATAATGGGTTTCAATTATCACAAAACCGAATCATTCGATGTGTTGGATTATGTGGTTAAAGCAAGACGGTCAGAAGCAGCACACCTTACTGCCTTTGGTCATTTTATAAAAAACACCAATTTATTAAAACCTTTGAGAGCAAAAGATTGGACAACTTTTGCTATTGGATATAATGGAAGGCTACAGCACCTTAATAATTATGATGGGCGATTGAAGGAGGCTTATTTGAAGCATAGTGCTACGCCTTTATTGGGGTGATTTAGTTAGGTGCATCTCAAATTGTCGCTTACTACCTTTTTTAACCGTAGCTTG
>CAYMSC010000423.1:0-5798 GCA_964392805.1 uncultured Saprospiraceae bacterium | reverse complement strand
TTCCAACCGCCATCTTCACAATTTCCCAATAACTCTGTTCCAACAAACCTTCCTTATAAAAACCTCGTTCTTTCAAAAGCTGGTGCATTTTAGGCAAATTATAAGAGGGCACACTCATTAATAAATGATGCTCCACATGGTAATTGACATTATGTGGGGCGAATAAGATTTTTTCAAACCAATTAGCATAGGTAGTTCGAGTATTACGCATCATGTCTTCGGTATCTTCTACCATGGAATGTTCTGCCATTGCTCGAACACGAATAGAAAAATTAAAAGTAGTTAATAAAGCGCCAATCCAAAGTAAATAAAGCCAAGGAGAAGCGAAAAAAGATAATAGGCCAAATAGGATTAATTGCGCTAAAATAGGTCCAGATAAATTGTTAAAAGCAGTCGTAAAAAACGCTCCCCAAGTACGGTCTTTTTGACTTAATCTTTGAATGTCTTTGCTCAAGCTATATTTTAAATACCCGAGCTGCATATACAACATGCCCAATTGAGCCTTTATCCCCGTTGCGCCTGACAAATCACGAAAAAATTTCCTAAACATACTGACAACCGTAGTAGGATAACCTTTAGTCAAGGAAATATCGGGGTCTTCGGCAGTCCCCGTGGTTAGATGATGTTCTAAATGATAGGTTCTATACTTAAACATATCATTGAGAATCATATAACTGCCCAACCATCTACCCACAAAATCATTGACTTGCTTATTTTTAAATAAGGCTAAATGACCTCCATCGTGCATAATAATAGAGCAAGCTAATTGTCGCCCCCCCATTACAAAAAGAGCAATTAGAATCACCAATGGATGTGGATAAAAATAGACTACTGCAAAAGTTGCTGCTATGCACACCCAAGTATGCAAAACTTCATAAGCACCACGCCAATCATTTTTTTGCGTCAACTCCTTTCTTTCTTGCGGGGTCAAATATTTGGTAACAATGGAAGGATTCATGAAAATGATTATTTATTAGACCAATACAAATTGTAAATTTAAATAAGAACAAGCTAATTTACTTATATGTTTTCTAATATTTACTCAATAAAATTACCTTTTCTTTAATAAAGATGCTAATTCATTGTAAATTTTCTTAAAAAAATAGTGGAAAACAACACTTCATGTAAAAGATACAATAAGCTAGTAGCTTTTATAGCTCTTTTATAGTAACTTTGCCTTCCTTTTCAAGTATAAAAAATAAATTATCAAAATTTTTCAAATATAATTTTATGGCTGACCAGCACGAATTGAAGACCCTTTTTGACCAGAAAGGACGATTAATTAGCCCTGTTTTACCTGAAGGAGTAAAGAACTTTTTAGTAGACATTGACGGAACTGTTTGTGACGATATTCCAAATGAAGAACCTGAAAGAATGGGTACTTGTTTACCATACCCTGATGCTTTAGATATCATTAACAAATGGTATGCTGAAGGTCATATCATTACTTTCTTTACTTCTAGAACGGAAGAGCACAGAGAAATCACTGAAATGTGGTTAAAAAAGCATAAGTTCAGTTATCATGGCTTATTGATGGAAAAACCTAGAGGTGGAAACTATCACTGGATTGATAACCACATTGTTAAAGCGACTAGATTCAAAGGTAAATTCACCGATTTAGTAGTCAAAACAAAAGAAATTGAAGTATTTATCGACGGAGATAGCGAGTAATTACTACTCCTAGATTAACTAAAATATTTCGACGGGTTGGTAGCTTACGCTGCTGACCCGTTGTTGTTTGACTATCTAATCTTACACAAATTAGTGTTAAGCAAATGTCAAACCTCTCGATAAGAATTGACATTCCTATTGGAAATGGTGAATTTTGACTATAATTTTTTACGCCTAGCAGGACAAGTTCCAAATTTATTTAAAATGAAAAAAATTGTACTCCTCCTTTTAGCTTTCTCGGTTGTTTATACTGCCTTTGCAGTTGAAGATTACGAAATTAAAGTCACGATAAAAAATTACGAACAGGATAAATTAATTCTTGCTCATTATTTAGGTAGTAACATTTTAGTAGATGATACCGCATCTATTGGAGAAGATGGTACTTTTATGTTTAATGAGGAAAAAAAATTAGCGGAAGGCATCTATTTATTGGTCATGCCACCCAACAATCAATATATTGAAATTTTTATTACCGAAGAAGAAAAAAATTATAGCCTTTCCTTTGATGCGACTACCTTGACTAAAGATATGGTATTTCAAAATGCACCCGACAATACCCTCTTTTATGACTACCTTAATTTTATGGGGCAAACACGTCCCGAAATGGAAGCACTTATTAAAACCATTCAGGAAGGTCAGGAAGCCAAAAAAGCTGTAGAAAAAGAAGAAAAAGCGTTAGAAATACTCAAAGAAAAATTAGAAAATTATAAAACGGAGATAATCAAAAAACATCCTGGGAAGTTAACGACTACCATATTAAAGTCAAATAAAAAAATTGATATTCCAACCTTTGAAGGGGAAGAACGAGAGGTAAGATTAAAAGAATACCTTTATCGTCGGACTCATTTTTTTGACCATGTGCGAGCTGACCCTCGCTTTTTTAGGACAAAAATTTGCAATGACATGATTGGCTTCTACATGGATAATTTGACCGTTCCTCAACCTGACTCTATTATCAAATCAGTCGATGAAGTTTTGAAATTAGTTGCGCCAGATTCCGTTGCATTTAAGACTTACTTTCTAAAATATCTGAATCAGTATTATGCTTCGGAATACATCGGTCAAGATGCGGTCTTTGTACATCTGGTGAAAGAATATACCTTAAAAGGAAAGTCCAAATTTCTTGGAGAAGAAACCATCGCAAAGATTAGCCATGACGCGCTTTTATGGGACAAAACACTTATTGGTAAAACTGCACCAGATTTAGAAAATTATATTTTAGACATTGAGGGGAGTATTAAAGTAAAGGATGCGGAGGATGAAAATCGACGATTTGCCTTAAATGGAAAAACTTTTCTAAATAGTATATTTAAGCCTTACACCGTCGTTCTTTTTTGGGCACCAGATTGTGGTCATTGTAAAAAATCCATGCCTGTTTTGGTAGATTTCTATGAAAAGCATGCGGACTCTGTGGAAGTCTTTGCTGTTTGTCATACTAGCTTCCAACAATTTGGCGATTGCGCCCAAGCCTTAAAAGACTATGACGCCATCAAATGGATTAATACCGTTGACCCTTATTTTAAATACATTAAAGATTATAGTATAGAAACAACGCCTTTGATTTTGTTGTTAGATCAAGACAAAAAGGTCTTGTTTAAAAAGATTGCAGCAGATAAATTGGAAGTTGCTTTGGAACAAATTCAATTGCAGCAAAAGGAGAATGAAAAATAAAGGAGTTCTAATAAACGTTTATTTTCAATAACTAATATGTTCTTTTAACAATGAATGATGAACTATAAACCGATTCTTAAAATTTAAATCATAAATCACCATGAATTTTTTTCATAAAATGAAGTATGTATTTTTGTTAGCTATTTCTTTCAATTTTGTAGCTTGTGCACAAAAAAATGTGACACCTGCATTAGATATAGCCGTGCCGAAAGAAGCACCCATGAAAAAGTCAAAATCAGGTATGACTTTTGACCAACAACAAATTGATTTAGGGACGATTAAAAGAGGAGAAGTCAAAGAATTTGAATATACCTTTACAAATACAAGTGAGGAAGATGTAGAAATCGCTCAAATCTCTAAATGTGATTGTACGGAAGTATTAAAAAGGCCTTATTTGCCTGTAAAGCCAGGCGCAAAAGGGACAATTAAAGTGAAATTTGATAGCAATAAAAAAGAGTTAGGGGATGATGTTGACCCCGTAGAAATTGATATTTGGCTACAAAAAGAAGACCCTGTGACGGGAATGCCCGTACTAGAAAGAATTGAATACATTTTTAAATTTGAATCCTAGTTAGTGACTAGTGATTAGTAATTGGTGATTAGTTGCGCCACAACTAGTCACCAATCACCAATTACTAATCACCAGTTCATGGATATTTTAGAAAGAATTATAGCGTATAAACACATTGAAGTCGGTGGCAGAAAGCATTTAGTATCGACCAAAAGTTTGGAGCGTAGTAACTATTTTGACCGCCCTACCCTATCCTTAAAAGCAGCCTTATTAAATCCCGAAAAATCTGGGATTATTGCTGAATTTAAACGGTATTCCCCTTCCAAAAAAGATATAAACATCACCGCAAAAGTAGCAGATGTAACAATTGGTTATACCAAAGCTGGTGTATCTGGCATTTCTTGTTTGACGGATACCAAATTCTTTAAAGGAACGACGGAAGATTTAAAAATAGCTAGACTGCATAATCCAAATACACCGATTCTTCGCAAAGAATTTATTGTGGACGAATATCAATTGGTTGAAGCAAAATCTATGGGTGCGGATGTTATTTTGCTAATCGGGGAATGTTTGAGTAAAAAGAGACTGGCAGAACTAGCCAAATTTGCCAAGTCCCTCCATTTAGAAGTTTTAACAGAGATTCATTCGGCAGAGCAGTTGCCTAAATTGACAGAAGATATTGATATCGTCGGTGTGAATAATCGTAACTTAAAAACCTTCAAAGTAGACATTCAACACTCCAAAGAATTATTCCATAAAATTCCTAATCATTTTATTAAAATATCAGAAAGTGGTATCAGCCACCCAGATACGATAGTCGAATTAAAAGAACATGGGTTTCAAGGTTTTTTAATTGGTGAAAATTTTATGAAAACGGATAATCCTGCTACGGCTTGTATAGAATTTACGGAGGCAGTTCGCAGTAAGCAATTGGCAGTAGGCAGTAAGCAGTAGGTCGCCTTTACACTTCTATACCTTTAAACCTCTACACCTTTTTATATGAAATTAGAAATTACCAAAGTTTGCGGTATGCGCAACCCTGATAACATAACCGATTTATTGAGATTACCAATAGATTGGATGGGCTTAATTTTTTACGAAAAATCTAAGCGAAATGTGCCTAATAGTGCAGCGGAAGGTATTCTGAAAGCCAGCGAAGGAAAAGTTAGTAGAGTCGGTGTTTTTGTGAATGAAGATATTGAAGTCTTGATGCAAAAAGTAGCCAAATTCAAATTAGAATATGTTCAGCTGCATGGAAAAGAAAGCGCCGATTACTGCTATGATGTATTGGCTAAAAGTGCAAAAACTTTTGGTTGTGGAGATGATGTAAAATTAATTAAAGCCTTTTCTGTCGATGAAGGCTTTGATTTTGCTATCACCAAAGCCTACGAACCTTACGTCAACTATTTTTTATTTGATACTAAAGGTAAAAATCCGGGTGGCAATGGCTTCGCTTTTGATTGGACTTTATTAAAAAAATACCAAGGCACGACTCCTTTTTTATTAAGTGGTGGATTAGATGAATTTTCTGCTTCTTCTATTTTAGAATTAGACTTACCTTTATTGGCAGGTGTAGATGTGAATAGTAAATTTGAGATTGAACCTGCATTAAAAGATGTGGAGATGGTAGAGCGTTTTGTGAATCGTTTGCCAAAAGAAACGGTTAGTTAGGGAATTATTTAAGCAGTCTTGAGGTTAGATATATTGAATAAAAATAAATTTACTAAAAAGTTAGTCTTGCTACCGAAGCTAAATTTTTGTAACTTTGCAGCCCAATAATTTCTTCTGAGAAAGAATTGGCAACCAATAACTTATTTTTGATAAGTTAGGGTCTCATAGCTCAGTTGGTTAGAGCATCTGACTCATAATCAGAGGGTCCAAGGTTCGAGCCCTTGTGGGACCACACATTAAGTTTTAAAAGGTTTTAATTCGTTTTATATCAACG
>CAYMSC010000422.1:0-5798 GCA_964392805.1 uncultured Saprospiraceae bacterium | reverse complement strand
CTGACTTCTGACCTCTTTTCAAAATCACTCTTTTATCCCGTTTGGAGTATAATTAGCATTTTTATAATCTTATAAAATAGATTCAAAAATCCGTGTGGGAATAAAATCCGTGTGGAATTCAAGTATTTAATGCAATTTTCCACACGGATTTTTGATTTCACACGGATTTCAAAATTTAGCATTATCAATTATTTATCTGATTACCTATATTAATGGTTAAAATTTTATCGCTCGGCCACCAACCCTTTACTATCAATCTCCAATAAAAATCGGAGCAAGCGGTGGACCGATAGGGCAATAGTTTATCTTGTGATTTGTCGGCTACTAGCATTTTGTTTTTAAATAGTTCGTTATCAATAATTTACCACAAATTTTTTAAACGATTCCTTTGTTAAAACAATGATTTTAAGCTAAAAAAAAACTTTAACATTAAAAATTAATAGTTAATACTTTCACTTTATAGTAGATTTACTTAGCTTTGTCTATATAATTGCTTTCCAAATAAATACTTTTAGAAGTATTAAAGCAAGTCCTGTCCTATTACTATCCATGAACTCTAAGGAGATTCATAAGTACTATTTTTAAATCTATTGAATAATTTATTATTCCAAATTTTTCTAAGAATGTACTTAAATCTTGACAGAGAAAGTTCGTGGGATTCTTTTAGAAATTATCTCCCAAATTATCAATCAAATATTGTACTTCATTGAATAGTTACTTGACTCATTTCAAGTCAACTAAAGCTATGTTTTTATTTGATTGTAGGCATATTCCAAACAAGGTTATTTTTATTAAAATAGGTATTTAAAGCGTATTTGAATTCAAACCTTATTTATATATATAAGCTGCACGGGATTTACTAATTTCTCCTCCCTCTTCTCTTTTCTGACTTTATATGTTCACTCTATTTTATCCATACTTCTATCAAACCGTATTAAGTATAAACAATTTAGCTTGGGCTTTGAGATTTCGATAAATTGTTAACAAAAAATTAAAGTTAACAAACCATTAAAGTTTCATTTTTCCCACTAGTACAAGTCTTAAAATAGTGACTTATCTCCTGTTTTTTAGACTAAATGTACGCATACTCAATTTTTTATCAAATATCACTTAATTATTTTCTTTTACATATAATGTGTTGAAGAATAAATAATTAATCGTTTGATGGAATTATTGTCATGCCTTTCTTAATACACTAATTGGACTTAACAGTAAAATAAACACGATCACCTTTAAGTGACAACCAAACATTATCTAAACCAATCATTCTACCATGAAGAATTGTTTACACACATTCACTAAATGGATTTTTTGCCTACTGGCATTTGTCGCCATTAATGACCTTACCGCACAAAGTAATGTGCAAGGTGGGTTTTGTGACAATGCCATTGAGGCATCTTGTGGCGTAGCCATTACCAACCAAACTACTGTTGGTGGGCCTAACGTCATTTGGGATTACCCACAATGTAATTCCTATGTTTTCGCTGCACCAGAGAAGGTTTATAAATTTACGACGACTTCTACTGGAACTATCCAAATAGATTTAGCTATCTACACCGCCTTATTGGATTTAGACATCCATTTGATGGCGGATAATTGTAGTGTACCAACTTGTTTAGCTCAGAGTATTACTAATAATGCGATTGGGCAAACTGAGCAAATTATTTATGAAAATGCTCCTGCTGGTGATTACTATGTGATAGTCGATGGAGAAAAAGATGCGGGTGCTTTTGACCTACTAATTTCTTGTAGTACTCCACAAGATTGTAATTTAGTTTATACAGCTACTCCCAAGCATCTTGGTTGTGGGCAATCTACGGGATCTATTGATTTAGATGTTTCTTCAGGGCAAGCTCCTTACAAAATAGAATGGGATAATGCTAATAATACGGTTTGGAATACCTATACAACGGTTTCTAATACGTATACGATTAGCAATTTACCCGCAGGTTCTTATACTGTGAAAATGACGGATGCAACAGGGTGTGTCCTAATGAGAAATAATGTTCTAGTTGTTAATTCTAGTTCAACGCTAGATGCGACATTTTCTACTACACCCGCTCCATGTGGTAGTAATTTTGGATGGATTAATATTGATGTAGAAAATTCTGCTCCAAATTATTGGGTGACTGTTTCTGGACCTCGCTCCGGGACAGTAAATGCTACTAGCAATACGATTGTAATAAAAGATATGCCGCCAGGAGATTACGAAGTGACGATTGAAAAAGGTGGTTGTTCAAAACAAGGTTGGGTGACTGTAGGGGCTACTCAAGATTTAGATTTTGAAGCAGAAGTGACAAGTGCTTCCTGTGGAGGAACGGGGTCGATGTGGATGACAGTAGCAGGTGGCGACCCTACTTATACTATAGAATGGTGGCATATTGATGGTACTTCTAATTGGGTACAATCCGCTTCTAGTAGTTTTTCATTAGATGATTTAAAACCAGGTGAATATACGATTAAGGTAACAGGAAGAAATGGATGTTCTAAGACCAAAAAAGTGATAGTCGATGGTGGAAGCCTTGAATATGCACTTGAATCAAATGCTGCTAGTTGTAGTGGTAGAGGGTCTGTATGGGTAACTATTGCTAATGGAACGGCAGGGTATGTGGTCGAATGGACTGGAGCTGCGGAGGGTTGGAAAAATTCAAATTCTAAGAGTTTCGCCATTGAGGATTTAGTTGCTGGAGATTATGAATTTAGTATTACAGATGCTAATGGTTGTGTTAAGGAAGACTGGATTACAGTTGGAAATACTGGAGGTAGTTTAGATTTTGCGCTTGAAGCAAATAATGCAAATTGTGAAGAAGATGGAGCAATTTGGGTATCTATAAATAATGGAACACCTGGTTATACAGTTGAATGGTGGGGCCCGAATGTAGCTAAATGGGCGACTACCCAATTAAATAGCTTTCAATTAAAAGATTTAGGTGCGGGGGAATATACCGTGAAAATTACAGATGCTAACGGATGTAGTAATACAAAATATGTTACGATTGGTGATGCTGGAAGTGGACTTGATATTGCACTAGAAACACTCGGTGTTTCTTGTGGTGCTAGAGGGTCTATTTGGATAGAAGTAAGTAATGGTACCCCTAATTACTCTGTAGATATAACTGGACCAAATACAGATAAGTGGTTTGAGTTGACTAGTACAAGGGCACAAGTTACTGATTTAGGAGCAGGTACTTACACCGTTATCATTACAGATGCTAATGGCTGTACTGGTTCTAAGTCTATTACTATCGAAGATGTAGGTGGTAGTTTGGAAGTTGATTTAGAGGCTAATGATGCTAGTTGTAGTAATACAGGGTCTATATGGGTGACGGTGAAAAACGGTTCTCCTGTATATACTGTTGAATTATGGGGACCAGATAATTCTACTTTTTGGGCACAGACAAATAGTACTAGTTTTAGGTTATCCGAATTAGGTGCTGGAGATTATATCTTAAAAATCACAGATGCCTATGGTTGTTCTGTTACCACAAATAAAACAATAGGTGGTGGAAATTCTAATTTAGGCCTAGCTTTAGAAGTGAATAATGCAGGTTGTGAAGATAACGGACGAATTTGGGTGACGGTTAATGGAGGTACTGCTGGATATAATATTAGATGGCAAGGACCGACTGTTGGCGAGGCTAATATAAGTACTACTGGTCATCAAATTAATGACCTGAAAGCTGGAAACTATACGATTACTGTTAAAGACTATTACGGTTGTACTTATTCTGAAACGGTTGTTGTTTATGGTACTACAAATAACTTAGAACTAGCTTTAGAGTCTAACAGAGCTACTTGTAGTCAAAATGGTTTTTTATGGGCAGATGTTAGAAACGGAGAAGGTCCTTACGAAGTGTCTTGGACAGGTTCAGCACAAGGAACGATGACTGTTAATAATCCAGGTTTCCAAGTCTCAGATTTACCAGCGGGAGACTATACTATTTCTGTGAAAGATAAAAATGGTTGTAGCGTAAATCAAGCAATTACAGTTTATAGCACGGATAGTGATATTAATTTTAGCTTGGAAGCGAATAACGGAGCTTGTGGTGAGAATGGATATGCTTGGGTAACGATTAATAATGGAGAAGGCCCTTATCATATTTCTTGGACAGGCCCTTCTACGGGTGAAGCTGCGTCTAGTAATTCAGGTTATCAGATTAGCGATTTGCTTGGTGGTGATTATGTAGTAACTATAAGAGATAAAAATGGATGTCAATCTGCGCAAACAATAAGGATTGTTGGAACTGCAGGATTGGCTGCAAATACAGAAACTATTAGTGCTTCTTGCGGTGGCGGTGGACAAATTTTGATTGATTGGACAGGCGGAAATGCACCTTTTACGCTTACATTAGAAGGCCCAATGCTTGGAAGTACTTCAACAAGTAGTAATAACTATCACTTTCCGAATGTTCCAACAGGAAATTATACTTTGACCCTTCAGGATTATAGTGGATGTGTGGTAACAAAGGAAATTGTTATCACTGGAACTGGTAGCACAGTAACTGCTGACGTAGAAATCAATAATGCTTTTTGTGACCAAAGAGGTTCTGCTTGGTTAACAATGGGTGGAGGTGCTGCCCCATATACAATTAGTTGGACTGGACCTGAATCTAGTTCTGCTGTAACCAATACTTCTGGTTACCAAATGACAAATTTATCAGCTGGAACTTATAGTGTAGTAATTACAGATAAGGATGGTTGTTATGTAAATAAATCCATTACTATCAATAACACTGGCAACAGCCTCACTTTGTCCCTTGAAGCAAATAATGCTTCTTGTGGACAGAAGGGGGCTATTTGGATAACAACTACTGGTGGAACTGCTCCTTATAATATTTCATGGTCAGGTCCATCTTCTAATGCTATCCAAACGAATGATTCGGGGTATCAGATTGCTGATTTGAATGGTGGTGCTTACACGGTTATTGTTATTGATAAAAATGGTTGTTCTGTTACTCAGACCATAACGGTAACAGACGAAAGCAGTAATTTAAGCTTATCGGCGCAAGCAACCCCAGCAAGCTGTAGTAGCCAAGGTTCAATTTATGTGACAATAAGCGGTGGAACAGCAGGTTATAGCTACAGTTGGACAGGCCCCGTATCGGGTTCTACTTCCACTAGCGCAGGAACATATAGAATAGATAATTTAATAGCTGGAACTTATTCTGTAACGGTAAGAGATTCTAAAGGATGCGCTGTTACACAGACAGTAGTCATTATAGACGAAGGCAGTAATTTGAGTTTGACAACTCAAGCAACAGCAGCAGGCTGTAGTAGTCTTGGTTCTATCGTAGCAACAATAAGTGGCGGTACAGCAGGCTTTAGTTATAGTTGGACAGGTCCAGTATCTGGTTCTGTTTCCACAAGTTCATCGAGCCAAACAATCGCAGATTTACCAGCAGGCACTTATACCGTGACGGTAAGAGATTCGAGAGGATGTTCTGCCTCGCAGGTAGTAATTATAACAGATGAAGGCAGTAATTTAGGTTTAACTACTCAAGCAACAGCGGCAGGTTGTAGCGGACCAGGTTCTATTGTAGCAACAATAAGTGGCGGTACAGCAGGCTTTAGTTATAGTTGGACAGGTCCAGTATCTGGTTCTGTTTCTACAAGTTCATCGAGCCAAACAATCGCAGATTTACCAGCAGGCACTTATACGGTGACGGTAAGAGATTCGAGAGGATGTTCTGCCTCGCAGGTAGTAATTATAACAGATGAAGGCAGTAATTTAGGTTTAACTACTCAAGCAACAGCGGCAGGTTGTAGCGGACCAGGTTCTATTGTAGCAACAATAAGCG
>CAYMSC010000421.1:3028-5803 GCA_964392805.1 uncultured Saprospiraceae bacterium | reverse complement strand
GTCCAAGTCAGATTAATGCTGTTTGTGTTGATACACTTATTACTACAAAAAGAGATTCTCTTGACCCAAAGAATATAGTTTCAGATACTATATTTCAAAAATATTACTGTAGTCAAATTGTGGTAACTGGAATAGATGATGAAAATGAAAGTGATTTAGATTCTTTGTTGAATAACGGCTTTGAAGTTGTTCGTTCTTGTGCTTGTGACGGTATTCGTATTTTGGGAAGGAGTACCCCATTGACACCAGAAGAAAGAGTACAGTCTTGTGAAGGAGATATAGTGGATGAAAGTGGCGGATTAGGGACGGGTCTTAATTATATAATAGATGTGCCGATTGCTACTCGGATTATTCCAAATTCAGTTAAATATCCAATTAGAGAAGAAAAAACTATTATTCAGGGTAGTTATATATGGACATATGAAGAACCTATTGAAAAAAACAAAGTAAAAATTGCAATAATTGATACTGGGATAGATTTTGAACATGAATATCTTAAAGATTTTAGATGGGAAAATGAGATGGAAGTAACTGGTGTACTAGAAAATGATGAGGATGGAAATTGTTTGTATAACGATAAATTTGGATATAATTTCGCTGATGAATCGTTTGTCGTAAATGATGAAAATGGACATGGAACCCACGTGGCAGGTATAATATCTAGAAGCCTAAATGTAGAATTAATGGATTTGAAAGTTTTTAATGAAGATGGAGGTGATGCATTTAATCTTGTTTGTGCGCTTCAATATGCAATAGATAAAAAGGCTGAAATTATCAATTTGAGTTTAGGTTATTATGCTTCTGAGACATCTATAATTCTTGATAATATGTTTCAAAAAGTTGCTGACGCAGGAATTCTAGTCATCACTTCGGCAGGAAATGAAGGACATAATAATGATAATTATATTGTTGGAGGAGAACAGTTTTTTCATTTCCCTTCTAGTTTTAACCAAAAATATAGAGACAATATCATAGCTGTTGCTGCTACAAAAGATAATCCTAAAGATGAGTTATGGAAATATTCTAATTATGGTAAAAAACATGTTGATGTAGCAGCTAGAGGAAAAAATGTTGTTAGCACCTATATTGATCCCTTAGAACAATATTCTGGTCCTCCTTTTATTAGTTTGAATGGTACTTCAATGGCTGCTGCTCAAGTTTCTGCGGTAGTTGCAAATGAAATGAGTAGCAGCATTAATAATATAAATAAGCAGACTATTACAAACAGAGCTACTATTTCTTTACCAGACTCAATTTTATATGGTATTATAATTCAATAAACTATATGAATAGGATTGACTAAAAATAATTATCAATCCTTTGCCAGATACAATTGTGTATAGTATAATTAAAATAAGCAGTAGTTTTGAATAAAGGATTCCCTTCTCTATGAAAAATATAAAACACTTAATACTGTTATTTTCTTTCTTTAATTTTCTTTTTTTGGGAAGTTATAATTTAACTGCTCAAATTAATGATTCTATAACATATAATTTAAATATGGCACAGAGGTTATGGAAGAATAAGATATATGAAGAAAGTGTAAAATATTATAAATTAGCAATTCAAGAATTTAAAAAGGAGAAAAAAAACAAAAATGCCATTGATATAGGGATAAGTTTGAGCAAAAAACTAAAGAAAATTAAAGCTTACCCAAAAGCTATTAATATATTGTCGGATTGTGAAAAAATGGCTAATCAATTAAATTCTGGCGATTCGCTTCGAGCTTTGATTTATCATAATATTGGTTTGACTTATTCCGTTCAGGATAGTTCACTAAAAGCTATTAAATATTATAAGAAAGCGATTAGGATTCGAGAACATGCTCTACAAAATGGACATGTAGATATAATAAAAGGATATAATAATATTGGGGGAAGATTTATAATGTTAGAGCAATTAGATTCTGCATTATATTATTTGAGAATTGCCTATAATCAACAACTTTCTAATCCTACACGATTAGTGACCACTACTTATTCTCACTTGGGTAGGGTATATAAAGATTTAGGAAATATCCAGCAGGCAGAGAATTATTATGAACTTTTATTAAAAGAAAATTTGAAAAAATATAAAAATAAGCCGTGGAAACTAGCAGAATTTTATTTTAATTTCTCCAAATTATATATAGATTTTAAAGAGCCTGAAAATGCTATAAAATATGCTAATTATGGACTGGATATTGCTACTACTATTGATAATAAAGAATCTTCAGACTATATAGTAATGGCTAATTGTTATAATAATATTGGTATATCTTATTTAATATCAAAGAATTATGAAGCTGCACTCTCTAATTTATATAAGGCAGAGAGTTTGATGATCTCTAAACTTAAGAATATAAGAAGGAGACTTCTTAGGAAAATAAATAATAATATTGGAATAGCATTTAAGCATCTCAAAAAGTTCAATGAGGCTGAAAGCCGCTTTTTAAAATCATTGGAAATTAAAGACCAACTTAATCTTAATCAAAACATCGCAGACACCCACAACAACCTAGGCGACCTCTACTTCGACCAAAACCAATTCCCCAAAGCCCTAAAAACCTACCACCAATCTCTCCCATACCTCCTCCCAAATTTCAAAGAAGCTGACGAATATATAAACCCAATCCTAAAAGACCACATCGTCCCCGACAAAAAAGCATTATTAACATTCTTAGAAGCAAAAGCCAAAACCTTCAAAACCCTCTACGACCAAAATAAAAACGAAAAAGACCTATCCGCCGCCCACCAAACCTACCAACTCCTAGACGAGTTAATAGACGATATCCGC
>CAYMSC010000421.1:0-2928 GCA_964392805.1 uncultured Saprospiraceae bacterium | reverse complement strand
CAATTGGCTTTGCAAAAAGAGGAGGAGACAACGGATAGTTTAGGCAAAAGTGTTAGAGCAAAATTAATCTATGCTAAAACCAAATATGAAGATTTAATAAAACGATTTGAAAAAGAAAATTCAGAATATCATCAGCTAAAATATGATTTGCAAACGGCGGATATTGCAGAGGTACAAAGCAAAATGCTAAAAGATAGCCAATTATTAGTGGAGTATTTTGTAGGAGCAGATTCCATTTATATTTTTAAAGTTAATGCAAGGGAGTTTGAAGTTATCACCAAAGCCAAAGATTTTCTTTTAAAAGATTGGGTAGATGCTTTGCGCCAAGGGATTTATTATTGTCGAGTAAACAAGGAGGCGACTGCAGAAGATTGTGTCAAATTGGATAAACAATATAGCGAATATGCCCATAAATTATACCAAAAACTCCTCGAACCTTTAGCTTTAACGACTGCCACAAAAGAGGTGATTATTATTCCCGATGATGTATTGGGTTATATTCCTTTTGACGCTTTATTGACCGAAGAAATTACGACAGCGCAACAAAATCAATTTCATAATTATCCTTATTTAGGAATAGACTACACTATTTGCTATGGTTTTTCTGCGACCTTTTTAAAGGAATTGCAACAGACCAATACAATAGCAGAAAAGAATCAATTATTGGCTTTTGCCCCTTCTTTTCAGCTTCAAAAACAAGAGCAGGTTACTCCTACTTTAGAAAAAAAGATAGACCCTATCTATGCCCAAAGAAGCAGTTTGTCGCCCTTGTTTTTTAATGAAGTAGAAGTAGGACAAATTGCTGAGGAATTTGGAGGAGTTGCTTATAACGATACAGAAGCTAATAAAACTAAATTTATCCAAGAAGTTAGCAAATATCGCTATCTCCATATTGCCTCTCATGGTAAAATGAATGAGGAGAATGCCGACCTTTCCTATATCGCTTTTACGCAAAATGGAGATTCGACCAATCAAGAAGAATTACTCTATTTAAGAGAACTCTACGATTTAGAAATTCCTGCCGACATGGTGGTATTAAGTGCTTGCGAAACAGGTATTGGTGAATTACAGAATGGAGAAGGCATTATCAGCTTGGCGAGAGGTTTTTCTTATGCAGGCGCAAAAAGTATTATCACTAGCCTTTGGAATGTAAACGACCAAAAAACAGCCGATTTGATGGTTGATTTTTATGGAAACTTGAGCGAAGGGCAATCTAAAGATGCCGCTTTAGCCAATGCGAAGCGAGCTTATATCAAACAAAATACTGGTATGTTTAGTCATCCTTTTTACTGGGCAGGATTTGTGCCCATAGGGAATATGAAAGCCATTGAACCAACGACGGATAGGACCTGGTTAGTTGGGATAGGACTTGGAGGCTTACTAATTGGTTTGATGATGTATTGGCGTTCAAAACGTCAACTTTCTCCAGACGCTATTTAATTGACGATTTAATTCGGTGGCTTTTGTGAAATATCCATGTTGACTATTTTCTAAAATAGCGTTGATTTCTTTTTTAAAGGATTCACTTTCAGCCCCTTGTAATTGCAAGGTCGTCAAGAGATGATTCCATTCTAGCTCTTGTCTATCAATACTTGGTGGTATATACGAACTAGAAAGAAGGGACTCAAATAGTGTTGCTGCTTGCTGATAATTTTTTTCTTTCCAATTAGCATGTGCCATTAAATATTGTGCCTCGTTAAAATAGTTATCCTCTGGCGATTTAGTAGCTAATTCTTTTAATACAGCTTTATAGTTCTTGTTTGAAAAAGCGACTAAAGCATTCGTGAGTTTTTTGTCCGCATCGCCTTCATTTCTTACAGTTGGCAAAGTACTATTTGCATATAATTGATTGGACAAAGCTTGATTAGTGTAATTTTGATTAACCCAAATGGCTAATCCTGCGAGTACAAGGAATAGGATTCCTGCGGCAATAGCTAATCGTTTTTTCCATCCTACTTTAAGGCTAGGAGGCGATTTTACAGCGGCTCGGCTTTGCGCCAAACGGTCTAATTTTCCCGCTATTTTATCCTCAATTGATAAACCAATAGCTTCGTTTGCTAAGACATGATTTAACACCCCTTTTTTTAAAGAAGGATGCTCATTGAGTTGTTGTTCAAAAGTAGTTCGCTCTTCTTTTGATAAGGTATTATTTATATAAGCTTCTATTTGTTCGTAATACTGGTCTAAGTCCATCGGTATTCGTTTAAAGCTTTTTCAATTTGTGTGTCTTCTGCAATTAGTTTAATCAATTTCTTTTTACAGCGCGCATTATAAGTAATCGCCATTCGTTCATTCGTCAATTTCATTTGCTGGGTAATTTCTTTCATCGAATATTTTTGAGACCATAAGGTCAGTAAATTTCGACATTTATCATCCAAACGTTGCATCGTTTGTCTTAATAAATCTTTTAACCCATCGTTTAAAATGAAATCAATAGGACTTTGTAAATCAGTGAGGTCTTCTGGAGGAATTTCTATGGTAGCTCTTATACCAGTGGTTTGCCTTAAAGCTTCTCTACATTTGTGTCGGTAGATGCCCAAAAAGTAAATCAATATTTTATTTTCTTGCTTATATTTTCCAAGCCGAATACTTTTTATTAATTGAATAATCGTATCGTGAAAAATATCTAACCAAGTTTTTAATTTTATATTGGAAAACGTTCGATAAATTTTTTGTGCGCCATTTCGATAAACAGGCGAATTATAGATAAAATCTAATGCTTTATCTTCTGCGATGCCCCCTTCTAAAATAGCCTTCAATAGTTCTGTGTCGCTCATTGCTTAGGTACTCCGTTGTTAATTTGTGCGACAAGTTAGAAAAAAGTATACAACTTTTAACAAAAAATAATAAAACTTGGTTATAAATCCGTGGGGAAACCCCATCCGTGGGAAATTCAAATCCGTGTGGAAAATCAAATCCGTGTGGAAA
>CAYMSC010000420.1:4649-5811 GCA_964392805.1 uncultured Saprospiraceae bacterium | reverse complement strand
CTAATTATATATTTCGTTATGAAAATCAAACAATTTTATAATTGATTTGACTTTCCATTTGCCAAAATATCCTGTAATTATTCCAAAATAGTCCATGTTCTAGGAACAATCACACAATCACATAATTTAAAATCATATAATGAATAAGCAACTTAAACTTGCAAATAGACCTGTTGGAATGCCAGCAGCAGACACTTGGGTCTTAGAAGAAAACCCAATTCCAACGATAAAAGAAGGAGAATTTTTACTTCGTCAAGATTATATTTCTTTAGACCCAGCCATGAGAGGTTGGATGAACGATGCTAAGTCCTATATTCCTCCTGTGCAAATTGGAGAAGTGATGCGTGCAGGTTCTATTGGAGAAGTTATCGAATCAAAGCATCCAAAATTTAAGGTCGGTGATTCTGTGACAGGCTGGGGTGGTGTTCAGCAATATATTGCTACCAATGGTCAAGGCTTTTATACGGTAGATACAAAATTAGCACCTGCGCCTATGTATATTGGCACTTTAGGGATGCCCGGTATGACGGCTTATTTTGGTATTTTAGAAGTTGGCCAAATCAAAGAAGGAGAGGTTGTTTTAGTTTCTGGAGCAGCAGGAGCGGTAGGAAGTGTAGTTGGTCAAATTGCAAAAATTAAAGGTTGTACGGTAATTGGTACAGCAGGAGGACCAGAGAAATGTAAATATGTTACGGAAGAATTAGGTTTTGATGCTTGCATAGATTATAAAAACGAAAATGTTTATAAAGAATTAAGAAAGGCAGCACCTAAAGGAATTGATGTTTATTTTGATAATGTTGGTGGGGAAATATTGGATATTGCTTTAGCGCAAATTAGGAAAAAAGCCCGCATCGTTATTTGTGGAGCGATTTCTCAATACAATAACGAAACCGCTATCAAAGGCCCATCTAATTATTTATCTTTATTAGTGAATCGAGGCACCATGACAGGAATGGTAGTAATGGATTATGCTAAAGATTTTGGTACGGCAGCCCAAAACATGGGTATGTGGATGGCACAAGGCAAGTTGAAATCTAAAGAAGATATATACACAGGAATCGATAATTTCTATGAAACTTTCCAACGATTATTTAATGGAAAGAAAATGGGGAAACTGGTATTGAAAATTAGTGAATAAGATTGCTGGATGCTGGATGCTGGA
>CAYMSC010000420.1:0-4549 GCA_964392805.1 uncultured Saprospiraceae bacterium | reverse complement strand
TGCTGGATGCTGGATGCTGGAATATCCAGTATCCAGCCTTAGGCAAATCGTTTTAGTTTTAACTTAACTTCGTAGCCATTATCTCTAACAATCGTCAAATTTCCATTAATACTTTTTGAGCGCATTTTTAGATTAGACAATCCTTGCCCAGTCTTTTTAGTATTTTTTCCTTCTTGTATCGAACCATTGTCTTTAATATGTAATAAAAAGGCATTTCCTTGATTTTTGAGGGCAATTTCTACTTTGTCTGCATCCGAATGTTTGGCTATATTATTTACGACTTCGGTAAAAATGAGGTATAAATTTTGTCGAAGATTTAACCCTAAAGTTTTACTGGTATTAAAGGTATCTATATCAAACTGATAATCAATATCTAAAGGAATGAGCATTTCCGCAGCGTGTTCCTGCATGCGCAATAATAAATCAGACATTTTATCTTTCCGAGCATCAATTGACCAAATCACATCACTCATTCTGGACATGGCAGACCGACTTGTTTCGGCTATTTTTTGCAATTGACTTTTCGCTTTTTCTTTTTCTACGGTCATTTGTACCAAATCGCTTTGCATGGCAATACCTGCCAATAAACCACTGACTTCATCGTGCAAATCACTAGATAATTTAGTTCTTAATTGCTCTACTTTTAATTTTTGATTGGCATTATATTGTAACACCGCCCAGAGGATAAGGCCAGCGAGTAAGACTAGTGAAAGATGAAACCAAGTTTTTTTATAAAAAGCCTCTTGGACAGAAATGGGTAAAAGCAGTTCATTTTTACTTGGATTGCCTTTTGCATCTACTGCTTTGATATGTAATTGATATGCCCCAGCAGGCAATTTACTATAACGAACCTTTGGCGTTGTGCCTAAAAAATTCCAATCTTGCTCATAATTTTCTAGCCATGCACTATATCGAATATCATC
This sequence comes from uncultured Saprospiraceae bacterium, assembly GCA_964392805.1. Classification (GTDB taxonomy): domain Bacteria; phylum Bacteroidota; class Bacteroidia; order Chitinophagales; family Saprospiraceae; genus JAFMDF01. Next base: position 3,626 of record CAYMSC010000420.1, on the reverse strand, counting down.
CGAAAGGATATTTGGTACGGCAAAATGAACTTCAAAATAAGCATAATTAGGCTTAATAATTTGTGGTTTTTCTATATCAAAACCAGACATCTGGACTTCCTGACTATCTCTATCTGCATAACTTTTGATAATTCTAGTAGTGACTAAAAGATGCTCAGTAGATTCTCTCAAAACATCTTCTGGACGAAAGGCAGTGATTCCATTCATACTGCCAAAATAATATTTGCCAGATTTATCTTGATAGAAGGCCATTCGATTAAATTCAAAATGGGTAATCCCGTCTTTCTGATAAAAGTTTTGAAATGTTTTTTCTTTTCTTTTAAAGTGAGATAAGCCAAAGAAGGTACTCAACCATAAATTCTCCTTCTCATCTACCATAATACCACAAACACTTTTACTGACTAGCCCATCTTGAGTAGAGTAAGCTTCTGTGACGATTTCATTCTGAGTATTTAGCAGCATAAATCCATTATTGGTACCTAACCAAAGCCCATTTTCTACGGGTGTAACTGCAATAATTTCTTGATTATCCAATATTTGGCCAGCCTCGTTTTTGAGTTTAATCTTCTTAAATTCCTTATTAGCAATATTTATTTTCAGCAAACCATCAATCGTTCCAATCCATAATATATCATCCTGAATAGGGGAAAGACACCGAGACATAGCACCACCTGATAGCGGATTTTGTGCAAACTCATCCAGCCAAATAGTCGATTTTTGGGTAACCATATCAAAAACAACTAATTTGGCGTTAGTACCGTGTTTATTGGTTTGAGATAAGTAAAAATACCGTTCCCCATCAAAGTAAAAGTTTTCGATAATATCTGGAAACTTAAAACTTTCTGTTTTTTGGGTATTGATATTATATTTATGCAGATAAGATTCATTTTCGCTATTGTTTCCAGAAGTCCAGATATTCTGATTTTTGTCTAAATAAATGCTACGTCCACCCGAATAGGTTTGATTCGGCTTTAAATATTTATAACGAGCAATCGGTAAGTCCTCTATTTTTTCAGTTTCTTTTTTTAATACATATAACCCACCGTGTTCCGCACCAAAATAGATGTTATTATTTTTATCTTCTACAATCCCTCTGACAATCATTCCCCATTCACCCGGTTGAACATCATCTTGCAGCAATTTTTGAAAGGTCTGCTGATTTTGTGTAATAACTTTTAAACCAGTAGGCGTACCTGCCAGTATCATTTTAAAGAAGTCACTACCTTCAATAGCAAAAACATGGCGTAAGAGTTTTTTCAAATAGTTAAAAGAAACAATACTCCCATCTTTTTTTAGGCAAAGTAAATCTTGCATTTGTGCCGCTTGTAAATGAGGAGATATTTTAAATAATAAATTTCCTTTTTCATCCTCCCATATCTTAGAATAATATCTTTTTTCTGTGTTTGGTAAAAACTGCTTTTGGAAGGATGCTTGATTTTCATCATATAAAAATACACCCGTTTCTTCTTTGAAAATAACCCATATTCTGTCTTGAGTATCTTGATGAAAGAAGATAACTTCATAATCCGTTTCTATTTTTTGTGTAAAGGCTTCTTCTGTAAAATGTTTTTTGAGTTGTCCTTCGGGATTAAATAAATAGACGCCCTCATTGCTTAAAGTCAACCAGAAATCTCCCTTGTTGTCTACAAATAGATGGACTTTTCGATTGGGGTTATCGCTTCCTATTTCAAGAGAAAGTACTTCCTTTGAATCAAAATTGGGTAAGAGTTGAAAAACTTTAATTCCATTATTATCAGCAAAAGTTAAGAAAGAAGTGCCATTTTTGTCTGTAAAAACATGAGCAGGCGGATGGGCAGCTAATGACGAGGTAGCATCTGGGCGTTCTATTTGAAAACTGGTTAAATTGAATAATTCAAAAGTAAAGGATTGATAACCATGAGACAAAGCCAAATGTCCTAAATTCGTAGTCGCTAAATTCATGTTGAAAGTACGGTCTTCGATACCTAAAGAATAATCATAATTATTAAAATTAATAAATTCATAGCCATCAAACCGAGAAAGCCCTTTATTGGTTGCTAGCCAGATTAATCCATTTTCATCTTTAGTAATGTCTAAGACTAATCGCCCGGGTAGACCATCTTGAACAGAATATGATTTATTTTTGTAAGGTAAACTTTGACCAACTAAATATTGCGTAGTAAGGGGAGAGAATGCCGCAATAAATACTAAGAATAGGAAAAGAATTTTATTCAACAAAATTAAAGGTTTAAGCAAAGGATATGCAACAATGTTATCGTCAATTTTGAATTTTGTCCCGATTGAAATTAGCGGGATTGAATTTAGGATAGGGTGAAAAAATAATATTTATTAAAAGTTTAAATTTAAATAATTATACATTTATTTTAACGATATTCATCATTCAAAATTCACCATCCAAAATTGGCGAACATATTTATGCAAGATAGTAAATTTATTAAAAAGAAAGAAAATGTCCCGCCTTTCCATGTTTTAATTCTCGGCTGTGGGCGAAGTGGGACTTCTATTTTTGGCGAATTTTTTCAAGATTTATCTACTTATACCTATTATAGTGAACCGCCCTACGCAGATTTAAAAACGTACGATTATGCTAAACCAATTGCTATTAAAGTGCCTACCGAAAGTAATGGATATACTCCAACAACAGGACTGTCTTTTCCTTTGACCGATTTGTTATCGACGATTCCCAAACCCTTAAAAATATTCTGGCAAGTTCGACATCCTTTAGACGCCATTTGCTCCTTAAAGGTGGGTATCGCTAAAAATTGGGGGCATCATCCTCGTCCTTTGGATTGGCAAAATTGGCTAGACAAACCCCTCCTATTACAATGTGCACATCATTGGAATTATTTGAATACAATTGGCTATGAAAAGGTAGCAAACATAGCGAGCATTAGTACCTTTGAATCCTTAATTTTAGACACCGAAAAATTTGCCCAAGATGTTTGCCAGTTGATAAATATCGACCCCGATAGAGTAGAAAAAGCGATAAATAATTGGTGTAATCGAGTACAGAATACCAATAACAAAAAATTTGTAGAAGCCATGACTTCGAGAGCCTATTCTACAAATGACCATACTGTTAAGGTAGGACGATGGAAGGAGAATATGACGGAGGAGGAAAGGGCAGTAGTCTTGCCTATAATACAAGAAACGGCGAAGAAATTTGGATATAACTTTTAAAGCAGGAGTGATTGGTTCTACAATAAAAGAGAGAAAATTAAACTTCAACTTCAACTTCAAACGAGAAAAATGTTTAGTGCCCGACACATTAATACGCCAACTATATTCTGACTCACACTTTTACCATAGTGCCAAATTTTTAGAACCAATCACCCCTGCCTGTAAAAGGACATCACAAATTATCGTTCGTATCACCTAAAAACTATCCGATTCAACATAAGCATTAATTAATTTTTGCTCGCCCTCTTTGCCCTCGTAAAAATTACCATGTTCCATTCCTAAAATACCGTCAAAACCTTTAGAATGAATGTATTTAAAAACATTTTTATAGTTAATTTCCCCCGTTGTAGGTTCTTTTCTGCCAGGGTTGTCCCCAATTTGGAAATAGGCGATTTCGTCCCAAGTTTTTTCAATATTAGGAATTAAATTGCCTTCTTGAATTTGTT
>CAYMSC010000419.1:0-5828 GCA_964392805.1 uncultured Saprospiraceae bacterium | reverse complement strand
AATGGGAGGGAACAACCACAGACGGACAAAAAGCACCTGTTGGTATATATGTGCTTTGGATTGAGTATTTTAATTTTAATGGGGTTAGTGGTCAAATGAAGGAAGCGATTGTTGTGGCGGAGAGATTCTAGCAGTAATTCAAATAAAATATTTCTTTTCTATTTTTCACCACAAGAATTCTAACTCCTAATTTTGTCAGATTAATGAAGCTTTTTTGTTAAAAAAATTATTCCTTTTGAGATAATTATCTTTTTTCCGTATAATTGTTGTTGGAATACGCTCTCTACTAAATTTCCTACTAAATTTCCTACTAAATTTCCTACTAAATTGAGAGAGTAAATCAAAAACACTTGTCTTTAGTCCCATTGAGGGAATAAATTTCATTTTTTAATTTCTAAACTCACTCGACATGCAAAAAGCCAAAACTAGAGCAGAAATCGCCAATGAGTATGGTATTCATCGAAATACCTTTCGCACTTGGTTAAAAACAGCTGGTATTAAACTATCAAATCGGCTAATTACTCCAAAAGAACAAGCCCTTATTTATTCGTATTTTGGTTATCCTTCTAAACAGAAGGTTACCTAAAATGATTAGATTGTGCAAGTCTGTGCGAAACTGTGCAGATTTGTGCAATCCAATCCTTAAATATATGTTAAATTTGCAAGGTAACTAATTTGCACTTTTCCTAATTTTTACAAAAGTTAAGATTTTAAACACCTAACTAAAAAAATATTTATTGATGTTGCGCACTTCAATGAACAGGGCTATTCATATACTTTGAATAAGTCCAAAAAAGGCTAATGTTGTCGCCTTGGACAGTAACAACAAAAGCCTTGTTTAAATATTTATTAATTACAAAATTAAGTAAAATGAGTGTTAATAACTCGTTAAAGTTTGGTATTGGGCTATTTTTGTCCTTATTTTTAATTGTTTCTTGTCAAAAAGAACAAACTGTTTTGCCTCAAGTAGATGAAACAAGCCAAAAAATACTTCCTCATTTGGAAGGAGTAGAATTAGTAGAAAATCGTTTAGTTTTTGAATCAGAAACTGCTTATGAAAATGCTCAAAATTTACTAAGAGAAAAAGGAATCGATGAAGGAGCTATTGTTAAAAATCAATTTCCGGATTTTATTAGTATGGAAGATGCTTATAATAATATTTCTGAAGAAGAACGTCTTCGAATAGGTGAGGAAAGAGACTTAACTGGCTACGAAAATATAGTCAGATTTGAAAGAGGGGAAGATGGAGAAGTATCTGCCTCACTTAATACAGGGATATTTGAATCTCGATTATTAGTTAATCCTCAAGGCATTATTCAAATTGGTGATGATTTTCGAAAAATAGAATTTATTAATACTTATAAATTATCGAAAAATCAATATGATGCTTTTATTAGCGAAGGTGAAATATCAGCTTATATTACTAAAGAACCTAATAATATTATTATCTTAGGAGAAACTGGTATGAATAATTCTACAGCTACAGATAGAGCGTCTAAGGTATGTACCCACAACACTGACGGTAGTAATAAACGAGTAAAAGGAATAGTTTACTATACTAGCGACGTAATAGAAGTAAAATCCAAGCACCAAAAGAAAGTCGGTTGGATTTGGTGGTCAAATCAAGCAAACTGGCTTGCTTTTAATGGTAATGCTACTTGGACCAATAGTGCATTGGGTCCTCAAAGTTGGAGTTTACCTTGGAATGCACCTTTTCAATGTTTTAATTGTAATCAAACAAGCGAGGCAATTTTTAATGGTGGATTTATAGGTCGTAGTGCATCAAATATAAGCTTTGAGATGTTTCATGGGGCAGGTTCGGGTACTGCTTCAGGTTGGTGCGTCTCAAGACGTAATTGGTAGTCCTATATTACATTACATATAAAACTGTCATTTTTTGTAACCTCAGCGTTCTTTATCAACTTTATTTATAAATAAGTATTAGATTATATCACAACTTATACCCTGCATGGCATAAATGTAATTTTGTGCCATGCAGATTAAATAAATTAGGTTAATGAAAAAGATTTTTTATTTTTTCTTCTTCACTATATTTTTCCTAACAGGCTGCTTCAAAGAGCTAGACTTTAACCTAGATTTTCAGGGTCAAGAAATAGTCGTCAGAGGCACTATCTCCCCACAAGACGGTGCCATCATACAAGTAAGCCATACACTAGACCCAACAGGTACCTATCTTTTTGATACCTTAGATTTTAATCTTGATAATGCAGTAGTCATACTTTATGCTAATAATACCTTACTAGAACAAATTCCTTACTCAGGTAACGATGGCCTTTACTGCCATAAAAATCTAGATTTAGAAATGGGGATAGCCTATCACTTAACTGTCGAGGCAGAAGGATTTCCATCGGTCAAAACAGAAATAATTGAAATTCCTAGATTACCCGAAGTGACTTTCACTCTAATTAGCGAAAATGAAGAGGAAAATGAAGTCCGAATAGACGTAACAGTACAAGACAATCCCGAAATTAGTTATTACCACTCCATCACCAATGGCATCTATGATAATGAAGTAGTAGAAGTAGATGGTTATTTAGTAGGAAGTTTAGAACAGAGGGAAGCATGTGGCGTGATTGAAGGCGATTTTATAGGAGATGATTATATCAAGGATGATTGTTTTAAAGACAAATCTTTTCTTTTTCCTTTACGCATAGAAACTGGCTTTTTTAGAATACCCGTTGGGTCTAACACTAATTTTATAGCTGAAACAGTCGAGCATATAATCGTTCGATTCAGAAGCATCACGCAAGAAAGATACAACTTTATCGCCACTACTGATGTGCCAGAAGATGTAGATAACGCTTTTAGAGAACCTGCCATTACGTTCTCAAATGTTATTGGCGGTCACGGTTATTTTAGTGCTTACCAAGAAGTAGTCTATACCCATAAATTGTAAATATCGACCCAATGAAAATTTATTTCTCTCTTTTATTCGTAGGTCTGAGTAGTCTGTTGACCGCTCAAATCGTTCTAAGTGGAACCATTACAGATAAGGCGAACGGAGAAGCACTAATTGGTGCAAATATCTATGCGTTGAGCCACCAAAAAGGAAGTACGACCAATACTTATGGGTTTTACAGCCTAACAATTCCAGTAACCGATACTTTAGTTGTTAGTTACGTGGGCTATGAATCCAAGCGTATTTTTGTCAATACCTCAAAGTCGCTCTCTATTGAGTTAACCACTTCCCTCCTACCCGAAATAGAAATAACCGCTACGGCAAATCAACCTGTGGAAGAAAAAATAGGAAAGGTTAATATCTCCGTAGCAGAATTAAAACGCTTACCTGTGATTCTTGGTGAAACAGATATTATTAAATCTTTGGCACTCACACCCGGTATCAGTACAGGCACAGAAGGTACAGCTGGTCTATTTGTGAGAGGTGGAACACCCGACCAAAATTTAGTCCTTTTGGATGGCGCAACGGTTTATAATATTTCTCATCTTTTTGGGTTTTTATCTGTATTCAACCCAGAAACAGTCAAAGATGTCACCCTATTGAAAGGTGCTTTCCCCGCAGAATATGGCGGTAGATTGTCCTCTGTGGTAGATGTTCGGATGAAGGACGGCAATAAAAAAGAAAAAAAACGACAATATAAATTAGGGCTTATTTCCTCTTCTTGGTTGTCTGAAGGCCCGCTAAATAACAAAACTTCTTATATGTTTGGTATAAGAACTTCCTATTTGGGTCTCATAGGCTTGCCATCTTATATCGGTTTTGCAGCTAAGGACGAAGGGGCAGCAGTAACCTATTGGATGTACGATACCAATTTTAAATTACATCATCAACTGAATGACAAAGAGCAATTATTCTACAGTTTTTATGCAGGTAACGACATTATTCCTGTCAGAGAAAAATCAGATGGAATAAATAATAAAATCAACCTAAATTGGGGAAATATTACGTCTAGTATTCGATACACCAATGCGATTAATAGTAAACTATATGCTTCCGCCACCTTAGCTTTCAATTATTTTAATTACCGTTTAAGGGTTGCAACAAAATCGGCGAATACAGATGATGGTCTATTAAATCGGTCTACGCTCAGAGATTTTGCGTCCAGATATAAATTGAGTTGGTACACTGGTGCGAATCAAACAATTGACATCGGTGGAGAACTTATTCAACATGGTTATAGACCAGGAAACGTTAAACTATTCACAGACGGTGAAGTTGACCGTTCTTCTGGGCAATCGATTCAAGCTTTGTCTTATGCACTTTATATTAATGACAAAATAAGTTTGAGCCGTTGGTTGTCACTCAACCTTGGTTTGAGATGGAGTAATTATCACGTAGAAAAGCAAGGCTATCATTATTTAGAACCTCGGCTGAGTTTGGCTATTAATCCAAGTAATAACAGTAGTATAAAATTCGGCTATTCAGAAATGAATCAATTCATTCATTTGTTGACGGCTAGTGGTGGTGGTTTACCCAATGATATTTGGGTACCTACAACTGCCGCTGTCCCTCCCCAACGTTCCAAGCAATATAGTGTTGGCTACAGTCAAGATATAGCCAATCAAGCTTGGAATGTTACGATTGAATCCTATTATAAAAAAATGAATCAGTTGATTGATTATCAGTCGGGCGAAAGTATTGTCTTCAATACAAATAATGATTGGCAACAATTGATAGAACAAAATGGTACTGGTATCACTTATGGGGGAGAGTTCTTTTTGAAAAAAAATAAAGGCTATTTGACGGGCTGGATAGGGTATACTTTATCATGGAATGATAGACGCTTTCAAAATATTAATCAAAACCAATGGTTTCCAGCTAAGTATGACCGCCGCCACGATTTTGAATTAACTGCCAATTATAAAATCAGCGATAGGTGGCAGTTTTCAGGCAACTTTGTATATAATACAGGCTACGTTGTAACCTTACCCGTTGCGCTACTCGAACCTTATCAACCTATTTTTACGGCTAGAAATAACGAGCGAACGCCTGATTACTTGCGTTTAGATGTTGGTTTCACTTTAAATAAAAAAAATAGCCGAGGAAGTGACGTGCAATGGAATTTTTCTTTATATAACGCGCTTGGTAGAAAAAACCCCTTCTTCGTAGAATATAAAAGTCAATTTATTATCGAAACAGCTAATAATGCGCCTTGCTGTTCTAGTCAAGGTATCCGTGGAACAGTTCGACAAGGGACTGCTTTTAGCTTGTTGCCTTCTTTCAGCTATGCTGTAAAATTTTGAATCATTCAATACTAAATTTAGTTAACCTCAAAACAAATAAAATGTACAAATTATTTCTACTCCTTTCTTGCTTTATTTTTCTTCCGCTATTTTCTTTTGGGCAATTATCCGTAGGTGGTGGAGGTGCTTACAGTACTTCTAATGAAAATCTTGGTGTTCAAGTAAGAGGAATGTATCGCCTTAATGACCAATTACGTCCATCTATCAATTTCACGTACTACATAGATGGAGCAGGTTCAACAACCATAACTGAATTTAATGCACATCTACAGTACTTAGGCGTGCGCAAAGAACAATTCAATATTTACGGCTTGGTGGGTATCAATGCTTTTCGAGTTAAAATACAAGATAGTACAGATACCGATAGAATTAATGATATTGGGCTTGATGTAGGTGGAGGAATTGATTTTAAGCTATCGGATAAACTCTCAGGACTTGTAGAAGCTAAATACGATTTCAGTAAAAATGTCAATCAGTGGGTGATAAGTTTGGGAGTGCTTAGGACTTTTTGATAAAAGATAATATAATTACTTTTTTAGGTTTTCCAAAGCTCACTTTCCCAAGTAGCAACATTCCTATCATTTTTAGAAAAATTAATACCTACT
>CAYMSC010000418.1:0-5886 GCA_964392805.1 uncultured Saprospiraceae bacterium | reverse complement strand
TTTAGAGGTAACTCTTGCCAAGTTTGCGCAGAAAATAATTTCTAAGGAACTAAACTCCATTTCTAGTTTTCCGTATCAATTACTATATTATTCATCAATATTGTAAATATGCCTGATTCCACTACCGATAAAAGTCCTTGGACAATAAAAGATACCACTGTTCCTTATGACAATCCTTGGATGCAAGTACAGCATAACGAGGTATTGACACCCGCAGATACACCTGGCATTTATGGGGTCGTTCACTACAAAAATTATGCAATCGGAATTTTACCTTTAGACAAAGAATGGAATACCTATTTGGTGGGACAATATCGGTTTCCTTTAAAACAATATTCTTGGGAAATTCCAGAAGGAGGTTGCCCCGAAGACACCGACCCTATAGCAACCGCTAAAAGAGAATTAAAAGAAGAAGTGGGGCTAAGGGCAAGAAAGTGGACACCATTAATGACCATGCACCTTTCTAATTGCATATCGGATGAAGTGGCGCATGTTTTTATTGCACAAGATTTGACCGAGGGGATTGCTGAACCAGAAGAAACAGAAGAGTTAGTGGTAAAAAAAGTACCTTTTCAAACCGCTTATGAAATGGTTTTAAATGGAGGAATTACGGATTCTATTTCAGTTGCTGCTATTTTAAAAGCAAAAATTCTGATGGACAAAGGAGAACTAATATAATCAATATCGCCATTCATCTAAATACTTTCCAAAAATCTTTGCTAAATTCTCTGCATCTGAAATACCCCGATGCGGAATGCCTGTAAAATCAAATCCCTCTTTTTCTACTGCGCGCCGTAAGCCTCTAGGATTGGTCAGGCTTTTTATTTCTTGATACTGTCGTTTTACATTGATGTGTTCTTCCAGCCAGTCTACGTCCATATCATTACGTTCGCAATCTCGAATGAGTGCCACCTTATCAAAATTGCCCCAAGAGCAAAGGAGGTAATTTTCGTCAAATATTTCTATCCAGTCTTGAAAATCTTCTGCGACGGATTCAAACTTGCTTGCTCGACTTACTTGTTCTTGCGTAATACTCGTCAATTCTCTACAAAAGGAAGATAAGGTGGGATTCACAACAGGTCGAATGAATCGACTAAATTTATCAACAATTTCACCAAAACCATTCATTTTTACGGCACCAATTTCTATGACCTCTTGGACATAACCTGGAGGTCTTCCTAGCCAGCAGGTCGCTTCTAAATCGTATATAATGAAGTTCATGCGCTTATTTTTAATGCCTCTTTACAGCTAAATGTTAACAATTGATTATTGGGGTGGTTAGTTTTTTTGGTTTAGTAGTAAGACAACTTCAACTTCAATTTCAATTTCAATATACCAACTACTGCCAACTGCTTATTGCCTACTGCCTACTAAACGAATATATCATTATCAAACGTCACGCTGTTCCAATAGTTCCCGAATTCGAGTAATCTCGGCTTGCAATTTATCTATTTTATTTTCTAGCTCTTTATTATTATCCATCGTCATTTCATCTACAAAAACGGCATTGGCTAGAGACATGCCAAATATGCCACCAATCAATACAATCAGCACAAAAAAGAATCTTGAAAAACCAACTTGTATTTCATTCGCAGAATTATTAGCAATAACATCTGCTACTTCATTCCATCCTTCAACGGTAAACAGTTGGAAAACGGTATAGGCGGAAATCATTGGATTTCCAAAATATTCAGGAGCAATATCTTGATAAAAATGACAGGTCAAAATCGCTAATATCAAATTTAGAAAAAGCAATACGATTAGTACAAAAACAGATGCTCTTAAAGCCCTTCCTAAGCCTGATAAAATCATCGACAAATGCGGTACAAATTGCATGAATCGAAACAATCTAGACAAGCGGAATACTCTTAGAAGTAATAACGAGGATGTATCTGGCACTGGCAAATAGGCCATTAAAAGAGAGGGCAAACTAACTAAAACAATAATAAAATCAAACCAATTCCAATTACTCGAAAAGTATCCTTTGGGTTTAAATACAATTAATTTAACAATCGCTTCTATCAAAAAAAACACCACAAAACAATGGTCTATTTGGACCAAGGTATCGTGTTCTTTGATTTGGGGAAAGTATAACATAAAAATGACCGCTGCATTGATTAAGATGGCAGTCATCATATTGCGCTCAGAAAGAAAAAAGCGTTTAATCATAATAAATCCTATCGTATCAAATGTGTTTTTGGTTTCAAAAATTCAGAATAGAGAATGAAGACTGGGCTATGTGCTATCGCAATCTCTATGCTCTCAGTGAAACGGTCTCTACTCTCTACGCTTCACTAAGCTTCCACTAATTCCTTCTCCTCGATTTTATAAGTTGACCAACTCATATTCTTATGCAAATCATAATGGTCTAAGCGATTATGGTAGAAATATAATAATTTAAAACTTTCACTTATTACATTCCCTGCTTTGTTAATTTTTAATGGTGCTTGCGCATGAAATACCCCCAAAAACTTTAGTCCTTCTTTAACTAATGCTTCTGCTTCCCAATGAATCTGTTTCGACAATTTCGCTTTCCCTGTCGCTTCTAATAATTTTAATTCCTTTTGCAATTCTTCCATAGCCGCAACTACTGTCTTCATAGAAAATTCATAGTCTTCGCTAGGTAATCTTAGTAGGCCATATAAATCTAAATGCGTATTTTGGCTTTTCAATAAATTAAAAACTAAGAAGGCGATAGCATGGCTACTCAATACCACATTATCCGCAAAAAATCGCTCTACAACTTTATTTGCTAGTATTTGGGTGTACTGTCGGTCTCGTTGTAAATCTCGCTTAATAACACCGTCTTTTTTGAAATAATCTTTGACATCTATTTGATTGCCATATTGGTCATAACTTTCTCCTTGATCATCGACAAAATTGCCCAAAACGTCCAAAGGTTTTCCAAAAGTTAACAGGATTTCAGAACCATTAGAAAAATAATTCCAAGCAAATTTTAATATTTTTCTAAAACTATAAGAGCTATCTTTAACGCTAATGTATCGGTCTTTACCTGTTTGACGAAGATGGTTTTCAATTAAAAAGGGGGCTTCTAAAACAAAGTGATACCCTACGACCACAGGCACAATAAAAACCTTATCATCCTTCCCTTTTTCTGCTAATGCTCGTTGGGCTTCAACTGCCGTACCCATCATTCCCATCTTTAGTTTCTTTTCCAAATGTCCCGACCTAGACCGAGTTCCTCCCGGAAAAATAATACAATTCGTGCCTCTTTGAATGGCTAAATTGGACATTGCTTTGAGGGTCTCCAAATAAATAGGGTTCTTTTTTCGTCGGTCCAAGCGATAAGCCCCTACTCTATTGATAAAATAAGCCGTGTAGCCTGTATTGTATAAATTTAAACCAGCTGCAAAAGAAAAGTGCGGCAAGCCACCAAAAGTATCCATAATGTAACCGATTAATATGGAATCCAGATTACTGTGGTGAGTTGGTAAAATAATAACGGTCCCTTTTTTCATCAAAGAACGTACCTTGTCTATTTCCCCACTAATTCTCATCCGTTCACTCAATTGATGCTTTCGGTTAAAAATTCGACGGATATTTCGACTAGCAGCCGTGTTCAATAAACGACCAAAAAACCAAGTTAAAAACCTTCTTGCAAATTGAAAAGTGCTGATTTTAAAAGTAGCTACAATTTCTTCCGCATAGGAATTTACAATAGATTTAAGAATATCCTTATTGGCTACTTCTGCTTTTGCTTCTTCTTGGTCCAATGCTTTTTTAACAAATCGTTTTTGAATTTTTTTCCAAAAGGATCGTTCATTTGGTGGGTCAATTTTCCAAGGTTCCTCCTTGATTCTGATTAATTCTAAATAAGCCGTTTTTCCTATCATTTGTGTAACAGCCTCCGTCTTTCCTTCCATCAATCTATTTACGGTAAAATCCGTTATTTCTTGAACAAATGCCTTTCGGTCTTGGTGCAATTTGTGAATTGGCCAATCCTCCATTTTTTCGTAAACGTGGGGATATATTTTTATTTCTTCTTTCATTTATTATTGTAAGTGATGCATTCCAAAGATATATTTTCGATAACCGAATCGTCATTCCTTTTATTCTTCCTGCAATAATTTAAACTCCTCAAATATATCTCGATTTTCTTTTTCTGACAAATAGGCAAAGTTACCATTCTTATCGACAATATAATAGGCTGGCAACTTACTCAATTCATAATCTCGTTTCAATTGGTCATTGTTCCCGCCGTATAAATTAATACCGGGCATTGGAATTCTACCCATTGTATTTCGCCATTTTTCTTGGCTCTTATCAGTCGTGACATTGATTAATATAATTCCTTGTGCGGCCAGTTTTTCTCGAATCCTTTCACTTCCCTTAAAGCCTTTGAGACAAGGTTGACACCAACTTGCCCAAAAGGTTAGATAAACAACTTCCCCTTTAAAGTCCTTTAATTCAACTGTTTTTCCTTCTGTATCAATTAAAGTGAACTCTGGAGCTGGCTCCGCCGTAAAAGTAAGTAAAGAGAATAAAAGAAAGCTTATTTGATATAACATATTTTATTTTTTATTAAAGTAGTTTTAAAAATTTGGGCTGGCTGCGTATAAATTAAAAATTGCAATATACATTCACCTATTTCATAAATCAAAATCATTGTTTACTTTGCGAAAAATTTAACTAATTGTATCGTTTTTATTTTCGCCTAAGTACGAATTATGTAACAACATAATGATAGTCTCCTAGTTTTGACGGACTAATTCAATCGTCGTTACTAATAATAAAACCTTATTATGAAAAAAATTGTTGTTCTCGGCCTCGGTAAAGTAGGTACGCTTGTCGCAGTATTACTCAGCAAAAGATTTAAAGTGACGGGTATTGATTTAAATCGTCCACATTATGACGGAGAAATGCCCTTCAAAGTCAAAAAAGGAGATGTCTCTGATGCTGCTTTTTTAACAAAAGAATTTGAAAAAACAGATGCAGTTGTTTCTGCTTTGCCATTCTTTCTAAATAAAAAAGTTGCCGAAATTGCTCATCAAACAGGAATTCATTATTTTGACTTGACGGAAGATGTAGAGACTACTAATTTTATTAGAAATTTAAGCAAAACTTCCAAAGGGGTGATGGCACCTCAATGTGGTTTAGCGCCAGGCTTTATCGGTATTGTGGGCGCTAATATGGCGAATGACTTTACCAAATTAAGAGATATTGAATTAAGAGTGGGTGCCTTACCTCGATTCCCGAATGGTCAGTTAGCCTATTCTTTTACTTGGTCACCTGCAGGCGTAATTAACGAATACATTAATGACGCAGAAGCAATTGACAATGGGCAAAGAAAAATGATTCCTTCGCTGACGGGTTTTGAGTATATCAATATCGAAGGTCAAGAATTTGAAGCATTTACTACTTCTGGTGGTTTAGGAACGATGTGTGAGACTTATGAAGGCAAAGTAGATACGCTCAATTATAAGACGATTCGTTACCCTGGGCATGGAAAATTGATGCGTTTTTTAATGTATGAATTAATTTTAAAAGAAGACAAAAAAGAGTTGGAGCGGATATTAAGTAATGCAAAACCTCCTGTCAAAGAAGATGTTGTTTATGTGTATGCCGTTGTGGAAGGATGGAAAAAAGACCAATTACTTAGGGATGAATACTTTAATGCTTTTTACCCTAAAAAAATAGGGTGGAGAACTTGGAGAGCTATCAGTTGGACCACTGCCGCATCTATCGCAGCCGTAGTTGAAATGGTCGCTGATAATACTTTGCCCAATAAAGGATTTATTAAACAAGAAGATATTAATATAGAAGCCTTTTATAATACCGATAATGGTGGTTTGATGAAGGCTTAATAAAAGATAGAGCGTCAGATTAAAAACTGATATTATTTATTTTAATAATACATCTAAAATC
>CAYMSC010000417.1:5116-5894 GCA_964392805.1 uncultured Saprospiraceae bacterium | reverse complement strand
ATTGCCCAAGTTTTTAATAAAAAATGAATTTATTTAACAATGTCATCACCAATTTAGAATTTTGAATCCAGAATATTGTGTGAAAAATAATATATATAAACAGATTAAATTTAATTAGTTATATATTTATTTTTGACGACATTCATTATTCAAAATTCATCATTCAAAATTAGCGAACATATTAATTTAAATACCCCCAATCTGGGGTTATTTTTTTTGATTATATTTTATTACATTTGTTTCCCCAGCATAAACACAAACACACTTTCCCTATCCCCTTCCTATCTTAAATTAATCTCTCCTGCTTGTTATTACAGTCATTTTCCTATTGGGCTAGGTCTAGCTTTGTGGGGTATTTTTTTTATTGAAAACATTTAAACTATGAACTTTTTTTATGCTCGGGTTTTAGCTATTTTATTTATTCTTTTTGTTAATTCATTTTCTATTCATGCTCAATGTTCAGGTAGCATGACACTTTCTTCACAAGCGGATGTGGATGCTTTTGATTGTACGGAAGTTGCTGGTAGTCTCACTATTCAAGGGGCTGATATTACAAATTTGAATGGGTTATCGGAGTTGGAGATGGTGGGAGTTAATCTACTAATTCAAAATTCCCCTTTATTGGAGAGCATCAATTTTCCAAATTTGAGAATTGTTGAAGACGGGGCGCTAAGGATTACAACGAATGAATCTCTTACAACTATTAGTTTTCCAGAACTTTTAAGAACAGGTAATAGTACTAATAGCACAGTTTTCCCAGCAACTGAATCTTTCTACA
>CAYMSC010000417.1:0-5016 GCA_964392805.1 uncultured Saprospiraceae bacterium | reverse complement strand
CAATTAGCATCTGTTGGCAATTTTTTCCTCATTGAAGGTAATGAAAATTTGCAAACTATTAGCGGTTTTAATGCGCTCGATTTTACTGGTAGAAGTCTAACTATATCAAATAATCCTAGCTTGCAAAATATCAATGGTTTTCAAAATCTTAATCGAGTAGGTAATGGTTTCATTATTAGTAATAATGATGCTTTAACGAACCATACAGGCTTTCAAAATATCCGCATTGTTGGTACCAGCCTCTCGGTTGATAATAATCTTTCTTTGGAATCCTCAACCTTTCAAAGTATTGATACTATTGGAGTGGACTTACTATTTAATACCAATGCTAATTTGACAAGTATCAATTTTCCAAACTTAACCATAGTCGAGGGAGGCGCATTAAGAATTACTACTAATGCCGCGCTTACAAATATTAATTTTCCAGAACTTTTGAGAACAGGTAATAGTACTAATAGCACAGTTTTCCCAGCAACTGAATCTTTCTACATTAATAATAATGATGCACTTATCAACCTTGATAATTCATTTCCTCAATTAGCATCTGTTGGCAATTTTTTCCTCATTGAAGGTAATGAAAATTTGCAAAGAATCAGCACATTTACTGATTTAGTTTCAATTGGCAGAAACTTAACTGTAACAAATAATCCTAACCTACCTGCTTGCTGTGGATTAAATTCTATTATAGAAAATTCTACTGCTCAAGTTGGTGGCTCTGTCATTATTCAAGATAATTTAGATGGATGCAATAACCCGATGGAAGTTACAGCTGAATGTGATAATACTATTTTAATGGTTTGGTATGAAGACGCAGACGAAGATGGTTTTGGCAATGTTAATAATTCTACACTTAGCCCAACTCAACCGCAAGGTTTTGTAGCTGATAATACTGACTGTAATGATAATAATGCAACTATATTTCCTAATGCGCCTGAATTAGCCGATGGATTAGACAATGATTGTAATGATATAGTGGATGATGGGTTTAATACATGGTATTATGATGGAGATGGGGATAGCTTTGGGACACCTGATAGTTCATTAGTAGTGATTAATCAACTAGATGGCTTTGTAGCTAATGCTGATGATTGTGATGATAATAATCCCAACATTAATCCCAACGCTACAGAAACCCCGAACAATAATATAGATGAAGATTGCAACGGAGAAGATTTAATTGAACAAATTGACTCTGATGTTGATAATGATGGTATTGCAGATTCAGAAGACAACTGCCCCCAAATCCCCAACCCCACCCAACTCAACGCCGACAACGACTCAGCAGGTGCCCCCTGCGACTGTGACGATAGCCCCGAAACAGGCACAAGCTGTACAGATGGCTGTCAAGTTTTTTATATAGACGCAGATATGGATGGATTTGGTAGTGTAGCGGATTCTGTGATTACTTGTGTTGCGCCTATGGGATATGTGGATAATAAGATGGATTGTGATGATGGACAAAGTAGTATAAATCCTAATGGTATAGAAATAGCCAATGATGGAATTGACCAAGATTGCGATGGTATTGATTTGATAGAAACAGATAGTTGCAATCCAGCCGATTGTCCGGGAATACCAATATTATTAACAGATTGGATACAAGAAGGAGATCTTGAAAATGGGAGTTGGGCAGTCTCGGAAGACGGTAGAAGTGTTTTTCAAAGCATTAATGGTAATCCTACTTTCTTTGTTAGTCCTACTGAATTTATGAATACGACCATTAATGGTTCATTTAGAGTGACAGATACAGGAGATGATGATTTTATAGGCTTTGTTATAGGCTATCAAAGCCCAACTTCTATGAATATTAATGATTATGATTTCCTCTTATTTGATTGGAAAAGAGCAAGTCAGACTGTAGATGGTGATATCTTGGGTAGAGAAGGCTTTACAATCTCTCGAGTATTAGGAGAGGTTATTCCCGATGATTTAGCAAGTGCATTTTGGGGGAAGAATCATCCTGCTGTTACTGTTTTAGCGACCGACTTTTCAACCACAAATGGTTGGATTCCTAATATTCTATACAACTTCCAATTAGAATATACCCCTACTAATATTAGAATATCCATGGACGACAATTTAATTTTTGATATAGATGGTAATTTCCCTTCGGGACGATTTGGATTCTACAATTATTCTCAAGAAGATGTAGAATATATGAGTTTTACAGAACAAGGTACTTGTTCCGTGTTCTATGCAGATACTGACGGCGACGGCTTTGGTGATCCAAATAATATTACTTCGGATTGTGCTGTGCCAGAAGGTTTTGTAGTTAATGCTGATGATTGCGATGACACCAATCCGAATATACCCACTGATCAAGGAACAAGCTGTAATGATGGTAATGATTCAACCGAGAATGATGTCATTCTAGCAGATGGTTGTACTTGCGAAGGAACAGCAGTAGCACCTCCATCCTTTATTGACACCTGTGGTTTAGGAGTTGGATTAGCTGCCTACTACCCCTTAAACGGAAATGCAAACGATGAAAGCGGAAATGGAATTAATGGTACTGAAAATAGTGTTGCCTATGGAGAAGATAGATTTGGGAATGCAGGACAAAGTTTAAATCTAGTTGGGAATAATGGATTTGTCGATTTTGGAGATGTATTAGATGTAGGCACCAATGATTTTGCAATTTCTTTATGGTTCAATGCCAATACTATTCGTTCAACTGGTTTTGGAGCTAAAATTTTAAATAAAGGATTGACAGTTAATGGTACACCCTCTAATGCTGGTTATGGGCTTAGAGTCATTGAGGAAGGAGGAGTAAATGTTTTAAGGTTTTTCGGGAGAAGTACAGTTGATACGGCAGGCATAGAAGAAAATGTATGGTATCATGTTTTTGCTCAAAGAAGAGGTACTTCTGTATTACTTTATCTTGACGGAGAACTGGTAGGACAAATAACAGAAGACCCTACTGTAAATTCAGATACCAATATTCCATTGGCTTTAGGTGCTTTGCATAGAGGTCAATTTGGAGCTACATCTGAATTCTTTGATGGTTCGATTGATGATTTCCGTTTCTATTTAAATAGACCATTTTCAGATGAAGAAGTCAGAGCGTTATTTGAATGTGAAAATGAAGGCGTAATTTCTACTAATCCTCCATGTAACAATATATTAGCCTCCCAAATTTTCACCTCCCAAGCTCAACTAGACGCCTTCACCTGCAATTGCCCAACCAATGACGCCACTATAGAAGGCGACCTAATAATCAACGGAGACGACATCACCGACCTCTCTAACCTAAGCTGCATCAAAACCGTCACAGGCAATGTCCTAATCGGCGATAGTCTAAGCATTCCCTCCAATGATATTTTGGAAAATTTAAATGGTTTAGGAGGCATCATGACGATTGGTGGAGACTTAATCATTTGTGAAAATCCAAGACTAGGAAATTTAGATGGCTTTAGTAGTTTAATGGAAGTAGGTGGAGATATTCAAGTCAAAAATTGTTTAGTCATAGAATACATTCGATTTGTAAGTTTAACTAGCGTAGGTGGTAGCTGTATTTATTTAAATTTACCAAGGTTATTTTCCATAGGAAGTGCGACCGTAGGTGAATTTGGTGGTTTCGGACTTACATTTTTTGGCGGCGGTGTCCGCTACGAAAATTTACCATTATTAATATGGATAACAGGATTTGGAGGGCTATCAGAAATCCAAGGAGATTTATTTTTTATCAATGTACCACAATTGCCTAATTTAGAAGCTTATCAAAGTATCATTCGCTTATTTGGTTGTTTGCACCTGATTGAAACCACGCAAATTGTAGATTTTGGCGGCTTAGATTCGTTGGAATTAATTGGCGAGGACATTCGGATTATTGATAATGACCAGATAAGAGATTTAAGTCAATTAGGCAATTTGGTGACGCTCAATGGTAGTTTGATAATTAAAGACAATGATAATTTAATGGATTTAGAAGGGCTACGAAACTTGATGTCCGTAGCAGATTCTTTAGTCATAATGGATAATATTAATTTAGATGATTGCTGTGGTATTGATGATTTACTTCAAAATGGCGGTGTCAGTGGTCCTGTGATGATTTCAGCTAATCTACTGGGCTGTATGAGTCCAGCGGATATTGATACGACTTGTAATTTTGATTGTCCCGAATTAGGACTCAATTTTGGGGACCAATGTGATGATGAAAATCCAATGACAACTAATGATATAGTTCGAGATAATTGTGGTTGTTTAGGTGATGAACAATCTGTCCCTGCTAATCCAACTGACAATTGTGTCTGTGATATTTGTGGCGTTAGTGATCCTCTAACATTACCTTTTGTACAAAATTTATTCAATAATCCTTTCTCCATAGGCATAAACGTCTTATGGAATCCTGTCACAGAACAACTCTTATTAGCAGAAATACCTTTTGCTCCCGATGTAGGAACGATTTATTTTGATTGTACGGGGCAAATCATTTGTGAAATTGCAGGCTTTGGAGGTACTGATGGACCAAGCGGACCAAGTGGTCCGAGTGGTGGTCCAATCGGTCCTAGCAACCCAAATAGTAATAATTGCCCTTTTAATCTAGCAGATTTAGTATTGATAGGGAGTTTTGAAAAACCAGATGGTACGGTATTTTGTGGAGAAGATGGCAATGATTATTCTTCCGAATGTGCTGCTGAATGTGCGGGCGTAAGTATCGTCGGAGAAGGGACATGTAATCCTATGGATTGTCCAGCATTAGGATTGAATATTGGGGATACTTGTTTATTAAATGAGGAAAACGGAATAGTAGCTGAAAATTGTGCTTGTATCCCAACAGCAATTGATCCTTGTTTTGAAAAAGGAGGGGATGCTGACGGAGATGGTGTTTGTGCCGACGAAGATTGTGCCGACAATAACCCAAATATCAACCCTAATGCTACCGAAATTCCATGCAATGGCATTGACGAAAATTGCAACGGCATGGCGGATGATACGCCTCCAGAAGGTTGTAATGTCGAAGAAGAATTCTGCCCAGAATTTAACGCCTTCGTAGGGTCGCCCTGCGATGATAAC
>CAYMSC010000416.1:0-5907 GCA_964392805.1 uncultured Saprospiraceae bacterium | reverse complement strand
TTGTATAATCATTGGGTTTACACCCAATGCTATGATAGGTCGCACCTTTGGTGCTAATTAATTTTTCTTTGCGTAACATCAGTTAATAACTAGTTTACTTTAACATTGCCGAGTCACATAACAACATATTTTATAATATGTGTTTATTTTTAATTTAAAAAATAAATGGAGTATAAACTTATTTTTATTTCTTCACTATGTGACTTTCATTTAAACTTTACCGTCAAAAAGATACATTTCAACCGATTACAACCTTTTTTTAATTATAAACCATTGAAAATCAAAAAGTAACCTTATATTTACAGCTTAAAACCAGTGAAGCATTTGAAAGTCTACGTTATTTCAAGAACATGCCAATAAAAACCATATAGACTAATCTTTTCCCTAAAACACCTACACCTAAATCTACCTTACTGACTTAAAAATTTAACTTGAGGTATCCGTACATCTCCTTATTATGAGGAAATGCTGCTGCACCTTTAAAGATTTTATGAATGCTTAATTTAAGTTCCTTTGGTTACTTGGACTTAAATTATTTAGTATTTGTATGTTAATTATCATTTTAACTTAGTAACCTATTTTAAACTAAAACTAAAATTATTACAACATGGTAAACATTGTTGACGCTCTTAAAGGATATGTAACATCAGAGTTAGTATCCAAAGCAGCAGGTATGCTTGGCGAAGACGCTAGCGGTATCACTAAAGTTGCATCTAGTCTTATTCCAACTATTTTGGGTGGAATGGTAAACAAATCTGCTGACACTAGTGCTTTTGGAAGTATATTTAATATGCTACAAGACAAGCAAAATGACGGTTGGATGGATAATCTTGGTGGATTAATAGGTGGTGGAAATTTAGCTCATAATGATCCTAAAGATATTGCAGGTGGTCTTATGGGCAATCTTTTTGGAAATAAAGTTGGTGGAATCATTGACTTAGTAAGTTCTTTTGCAGGAGTTAAGAAAAGCTCTTCTTCTGGCTTATTAGGAATGGTCGGGCCTTTAGTAATGAGTTATTTAGGAAGAAAAATTAGAAAAGAAGGCATGGATGCTTTTGGACTAAGCAAGTTCTTAGGTGGTCAATCTCCTAATATTGCAGCAGCGCTTCCTTCAGGCATGGGCGATTTGATAGGCTTTGGAAAAGGAGTAGGTAGCGGTGCTAGAAAAACGGTTTCTAACGTTACTTCAGGTGCTAGAAATGTAGCTTCTTCGGCTGCTTCTACTGTTTCTAATACTGCCTCTACTGCAACTAAGCATGTAGAAAACAACTCTGGCGGTGGTAGTGGTAAATGGTTATGGCCATTATTATTAGCTGCTTTAGCGGCTGGTGCTTTTTATTTCACAAAAGGATGTGAAACACCTGCTGTTCCTGATGTTACAGAACAAATGGATAAAATGAAAGATGCGGCTGGTGATGCTGTTGGTACAGTTGGTGACGCAGCAGGAGCTGTAGCAGACGCAGCTGGCGATGTTGCTGAAGGTGCAGTTGATGCAGCAGGAAATGTAGCGGAAGGAGCAATGGATGCAGCAGGAAATGCAATTGGCGCATTAGGTGCTTTCTTCAAGAAAACATTACCGAATGGTTTTGAACTAAATATTCCAGAAAATGGTATTGAGTCAAAAATCGTTGATTTTATCGGTGGAGATATGGCTATTGACGATACAAAATGGTTCAACTTTGATAGACTAAATTTTGCTACGGGTAAGTCTATGCTTGATATGGATAAGTCAGGGGAGCAACTTAACAACATAGCTGAAATCATGAAAAGTTACCCTAAGACTAAAATTAAGCTTGGTGGATATACAGATAACACAGGTAGTGAATCGGCTAACTTGGCTTTATCTCAAAGTAGAGCTGAAGCGGTTATGGCTGCTTTAATCGAAAAAGGAATTGATGCAAGTAGAATCGTAGCAGAAGGATATGGTATTGCGCACCCAATCGGTGACAATGCAACCGAAGAAGGTAGAGCTATGAATAGAAGAATTGCTATTCGATTTACTGAAAAGTAATTTTGTTAATAGGCATTTATGTCTATCAATAAATATAATTAGAAAGCCCATTTTGGAAGACAATTCCAAAATGGGCTTCTTTTATGCGTTTTTTAAAGTAAGTATTTGTTATACTGCCTACTGCATTATATAATCATTCCAGCACCCACTGTATTATTCGTTCCTTCATCCACTAAAACAAAGCTTCCCGTTATTCTATTCTTCCGATAAGCATCAGTAAATAAAGGTTTTGTGGTCCGAATAACGATTCTAGCAATATCATTCATATTGATACTTTCGTCTTCTTCGTCTCTATGTAAGGTATTGATATTCAATTTGTAGCGAATCTCTTTTATGATACAACGAGCGTCTTGGGACGTATGTAATATGCTATATTTTCCTCTAGCCTTCAAAGGCTTGTCTGAAAACCAACAAATCATTGCTTCTATATCTTGTTCTGTGTCTGGTACATTATTTTCTCTAACAATCATTCCACCTCGACTCAAATCTAAGTCATCTTCTAAGAGCATCGTTACCGACATTGGTGGATGTGCTTCTGCAATCTCTCCATCAAAAGTTTCAATTTTAGCAATCTTGGTGGTGAAACCTGATGGCAAAATCATCACATCGTCTCCTTTTTTAAAGACCCCTCCTGCTATTCTTCCTGCATATCCTCGGTAATCATGGTACTCATCCTTATAGGGTCGAATGACATGTTGTACGGGGAAACGGCAGTCAATAAAATTATGGTCACTTCCAATATGCACATTTTCTAAATAATACATCAAAGTAGTGCCATCATACCAAGGCGTCTTATCTGAACGCTCTACTACATTATCGCCCATCAAAGCCGAGATAGGAATAAAATGCACATCTTTTACATCTAGTTTTGAAGAAAACTGAGAAAATTCTTCTTTGATGGTATTATAGACATCTTCGCTATAATCGACCAAATCCATTTTATTAATACAAACCACTAAATGTGGAATCTGCAATAAAGAAGAAATGAAAGCATGACGACGGGTTTGTTCTACGATTCCATTTCTAGCATCAATTAATATCAATGCTACATTCGCCGTAGATGCTCCTGTAACCATATTTCGAGTATACTCAATATGCCCCGGTGTGTCTGCAATAATAAACTTTCGCTTTGGTGTAGCAAAATAACGATAGGCTACATCTATCGTAATCCCTTGCTCTCTTTCTGCTTTTAAGCCATCTGTTAGCAAGGCTAAATTAACGCCTTCTTCCCCTCTTCTTTCACTCGTCGCTTTAATGGCTTCGTATTGGTCTTCAAAAATAGATTTACTATCGTAAAGTAATCGACCAATTAAAGTACTCTTGCCGTCATCAACACTTCCTGCCGTCGTAAAACGCAATAGTTCTGTTGATTGGTTAATATTATCCATTAATTGATTTTTTGAATCTGATACCGCTTGTCCTTTCATCTTTTAATTTTGAATGATGAATTTTAAATTTTGAATAAGTCAATCTCACTTCTGACAGTCCGTAGGACGGTCTGACTTCTGATTTCCTCTTAAAAATAACCTTTCTTTTTTCTATCTTCCATTGAAGTTTCTGACCGCTTGTCATCCGTTCTTCCACCTCTCTCTGTCATTCTTGTGGTTGAAACTTCTTGAATAATTTTTTCTAAGTTATCTGCATCTGATTCCCATACGCCCGTACAGGTAATATCTCCAATGGTTCGACAACGCACCATTGTTTCAAAAACTTCTTCAGAGGGTCTTTTTTGGATTACTGGAGAATCTGCTAGTAAGGTACCATCTCTTTTAAACACTTTTCGCTTATGCGCAAAGTATAAACTTGGTAATTCTACTTCTTCCATTGCCAAATATTGCCACACATCTAATTCGGTCCAGTTACTAATGGGGAAAACTCGAAAATGTTCTCCAAATTGTTTTTTACCATTAAAGATATTCCACAGTTCTGGCCGTTGATTCTTCGGATCCCACTGTCCAAACTCGTCTCTATGAGAAAAGAAACGTTCTTTGGCTCTTGCTTTTTCTTCATCTCTTCTGGCTCCACCCAAAGCTGCGTCGTATTTTCCTTTTTCCAATTCGTCTAGTAATACGGCTGTTTGTAGGCCATTTCGACTCGCATTAAATCCTTTTTCCTCTCGAACCATACCTGACTCAATAGCTGCTTGCACAGAGCCAACTACTAATTTGACTCCTAATTTTGCTACTAGATTATCTCGGTAGGCAATCGTTTCGTCAAAATTATGTCCTGTGTCAACGTGTAAAAGCGTGAATGGAATTTTTGCAGGATGAAAAGCTTTCATTGCTAAATGAACCATTAAAATAGAATCCTTTCCACCTGAGAACATTAGTACAGGCTTTTCAAATTGAGCCGCTACCTCTCGCAAGACATAAATTGACTCGGCCTCTAACTCTTTTAAATGATTTAACTGATAATTCATTTTTTATAGATTGTTGTTGATTATGCTATTTGAAAATAGCTAATCCAAATTATTTACGATTTTCTACAGTAATCAATGGGACAATATAATTAAATATCTCTTCTACTGATTTTTCTATGCTTTTGTTTGCTGTTGCTACATTTAGTGCTGGGTTTTCAGGTGCTTCATAAGGCGCATCAATTCCCGTAAATCCTTTAATCTCTCCTTTTCGAGCTTTTTTATACAAGCCTTTTACATCTCTTGCTTCACAAACTTCTAAAGGCGTATTAATAAATATTTCTATAAAATCTTCTTCGCCAATTATTTCTTTTGCCTTAGCTCTAATCGCTTTAGTTGGGCTAATGAAAGAATTAAGCGTTATCACCCCTGTATGCAAATACAACTTAGCTATCTCCGCTATTCTACGAATATTTTCTGCTCGGTCTTCGGCACTAAAGCTTAAATTATTATTAATACCTGCTCGAATGTTGTCCCCATCTAATACCTGAACAAAAAAGCCTGCATTATATAGCTTCCGCTCCAAATGCTGCGCAATCGTACTTTTTCCAGAACCAGAAAGTCCTGTAAACCAAAGGACTTTGCTTTTTTGGTTGAGTTGTTTTTCTTTATCCGAACGTTGCAATAAGCGATTAAATATGGGATGTATATTTTCTGCCATTAGCTATTTGAGTATGGATGAAAAAATAAATTGCGGATTTTCAAATGATTACTTTTTTATAATTGATTGATAATCAATTTCAAAAAGAATCAATTGTAAGTATCAACACAAAATCAATTATCTCCTCAGAATCATTTTTAGAATTAGTGCTTACAAATTCAATATATCTTCTATATCCTTTTCCTAAGAAGTCACAAAAGTAGGTATTGTTGTCTCTAAAATCTACTTATTTTGAAAAAGTTTTTAAAGGTCATATTTCCCATATGTAAATATGTAAATATTATTTTTTTTCTGTAAATGTTTAGTTATTCAATAAAAAATGACCAAATAGTTCCTTTCTCGTTTTGTGGAATAGCAGTTATTCAAAATGTTTTAAGCACCTAAGAATTTTATTTACGTTTTAATAATCTAACTAGTTTCGATTCTGAAAAAACGTGCTTAAAGACAATTGGAACATAAGACTCCGATTTAGTGAAATAAAATCATTCTATGTAGGAGCATCCAAATTGTCTCTTTTTTTATTAGCTATTTAAAAATAGCTTAGTAGTCAGACAATTTGGGATGCCCACTTCTATATCAAAAATTTATATTCCCAGAAAAATATCAATATCAACATCAACAAAAAGCAACAATGATAAAAATACTACGTTTCTTTTCCTATCAGATAGGTAATACCCTATGCAGAGATGTTCCTTCAATTTACTTTCGGTCTTCCCTCATTATGTTACTTATCTAGTTATATTTGAACTTTATTTTTTAAAAATTGAAAAACATAGGAAAATGCCCTATTTATTTACTTCTGAATCTGTGTCTGAGGGA
>CAYMSC010000415.1:0-5927 GCA_964392805.1 uncultured Saprospiraceae bacterium | reverse complement strand
CTATTTTCCGCGACCCAAATACCAGCCAACGATTCCTGCCATCAATCCCGTACAAATCATTGTAGCTATTACATTCATCACTATTGACTGTGGCGTCCAAATACGAAATTGAGCCGCTAATCCCAAGAAAGAAGAAAGCGTAATCAAAGAGCCTAATAATGCTCCTGCTTTTAAACCTCCTACAAAAGTGGAAATATTCGCCCATTTCATAAATATATAAGCGAATAAACCCGCCCAAGCAAGACAGCTCAAGTACATCAAACCAACCTTCAATTCGTCTTCTGGGTATTCTACACTGTCCTTAAATTCAGGAGTAATAGATAGTGTATCTGCGAATAAAATACCATACACTAACCAACCTAGCAAAAAATAAGCAATACTGCCAATTAAGGTAGCGATTAATAATTTAGTCCAGTTCATTGTTTTTACGTTTTGATGAGGAAAGAATTAGTACGGAATAGCCACAATGCACACTTTTTGTATTTTATATAAAAATAAAAATACATAAAGTTTTACATTTATTATGTAAGCTTCACAACATTAATACTTTCCATTAGCTTAAATTAGCAACAAAATGACGGTATCTTCTATTTAATATTTTGATTGATAGCATTTTATTTATTAAAAACATTTATATCAAACACCCTAGAATGAAAAAACTTCAACCTATCTACGCTGTACTTATTACCCTATTTTTATTATATGCCTTTTCTAGCAACCCTCCTAATGCAAATACAGGAGCTCCAGGCGATTCTAATTGTACTAATTGCCACAGAAATCCAAATACCTCTTTTGGTGGTGCAGTAACTATTAATGGGCTACCTAATGAGATTATACCCGGTACCACTTATAAAGTAAGTGTTGTTACTTCCGTCTCTGCTGGCAATCCTTCAAGAGCAGGATTTCAAATGGTGGTCCTTGACGATGCTGCTAATAATGCGGGAAATTTGACAAATGCTAGTAATAGTTCAACCATCACTTCGGCAAATAATAGAAGTTATTTTGAACACAGTCCCGCCCTATTTTTCAATGGCGAAGATTCCGTAGCTTGGTCTGTTGACTGGACAGCCCCTAACACGCTTGAAAGTGATTCTATTCAAATCTACATCAACAGTGTTTTAGGAAATGGAAGTGGTAGTTCTAATGATTTAATGGTAAGTAATCGGACTGCTTATAGTTTCCAAACCATAACAGCAGACCCTATTGTCGTCAATATTATTGAATCCAGTCCTGTTTCTTGTTTTGGAGATACTGATGGTTCTGCAACGGTGAGTGCCAACGGTGGTTCAGGTAATTTTACTTATCGATGGTCAAATGGTGCTACAACGGCTACTGTTAATAATCTAAGCAGCGGTGACTTTACGGTAACGGTTACAGATTCAGACGGTGCATCGGAGACTACTTCGGTTGCTATTTTTCAACCTGACCAAATACGGGTCGAAATAGATAATGTGCTAAATGTTTCCTGTGCTATGCCAATGGGACAGGCAACGGCAATAGTTAATGGAGGAACAGCCCCTTACAGTTATTTATGGAGTACGAATGAGGAAGTTATCGCTACTCCAACAGAAACATTACCTAGTGGGACACATATGCTTACGGTTATAGATGATAACGCTTGTACGAGTACGATAGAAGTCACTATTGAGGAAGATACTAGAGAACCTATGGTTGATGCTGGGACAGATATAACGCTTACTTGTGGTGATATGCGTACCAGTATTCAGCTAGATGCCACCAATATTGCTACGGAAACAGGTGTTACTTATCTATGGACAACTGCTGACGGAAATATTATAGCTGATGAAACTACGTTAACGCCTACCGTAGATGCAAATGGAACCTATGTTTTAACCGCTACTCTAGCATCAAATGGTTGTTTTGCTTCAGATGAGGTTTTTGTTTCTTTTAATAATATAACCCCAATTGCTGATGCAGGTTCGAGTCAAGAAATTGACTGTACCAATACCACGGTAAGGCTGGATGGAAGTTCAAGTAGTCAAGCTGCCAATATTACTTATAATTGGACAACCGTTGATGGTAGTATTTTGTCGGATGGCAATACAGCTATGCCAACGGTTTCTAGTGGAGGTACTTACACTTTAACCGTCACTAATTCACTTACTGGCTGCACCGCAACAGATGTCGTAATCGTTACCCAAGATATGCAAATGCCAGTGGTTAATATTACGTCTTCCAATTTATTAGATTGTACTAATTCTACCGTTACCTTGATTGGTAGTAGTGAGGCGAACGAAAACTTAAGCTATTTATGGACAACTACTGACGGTAGCATTATTAGTGTTGGTAATAACCCAGCAGAAATAGTCGTTGATGCTAGTGGTACTTATACTTTAACTGCAACCAATACAACGAATAATTGTAGTGCTATGTTCGCAACTATCATCGAAGATAATCGCACCCCACCAACCCTTAATGCAGGAGAAAGTAATTTGCTTACTTGTAGTACAACCAGCTTGATATTGACAGGAACTGGAGATGCTAACCCTGATGTTACTTATAACTGGACAACAATGGACGGAAATATCATCAATGGAGCGACTACGCTAATGCCAACTATTGATGCTATGGGCACTTACACCCTGACAGGTACGAATACCGCAACGGGATGTACTGCTTCGACCCAAGTCCAAATTCTTTCAGATACTGATTTACCAACCGCTAATGCTGGTAGTAATCAATTATTAAATTGCGAAACTTCATCCATCATTTTAGATGGAAGTGCAAGTAGTCAAGGCAACAATATTATTTATAATTGGACAACTGCTGATGGAAATATTTCATCAGGTAATAATACAATAATGCCTATTGTTACTAGTGCAGGCACTTATACTTTAACCGTAACCAATACGCTTACGGGTTGCGCAACAACAGCGACTACCATCGTCACACAAGATACCCAAGTACCTACGGTTAGTGCTGGTGAAAGTGCTGTACTTACTTGCAGTACAACTAGTCTGGTCTTAAATGGAACGGGCGATAATACCAACCCAAATATAACTTACGCATGGACAACTACTGATGGAAATATCGTTAGTGATGCAATGACTTTAAGTCCAACAATTAATGCTGCGGGTAATTATATCCTAACAGCTACGAATACAGCAACAGGGTGTAGTGCCTCCGCTCAAGTTTTAATTTTGGAGGATATGATATTACCTACTGCAAATGCAGGAAATACCCAACAACTAGATTGTAATAATTCAACCGTCTTTTTAAATGGAACAGGAAGTGAAGGAGCTACCTATTTATGGTCAACTGAAAATGGAAATATTTTATCAGGGAATAATACGCTGACGCCTGCCGTAGATGCGACTGGAATGTATACCTTAACAGTTACAAATCCCGTTTCTGGTTGTACTAATTTCGCTACAGTTGAAGTGACAGAAGATATTGAAATACCAATAGCAGAAGCAGGTCCAACGGAACAATCTTTCTGTGATAATAGCACCTTATCGCTTTCTGCAAGTGCTAACGAAGGAGACAATTTTACTTATTTCTGGTGTACTGAAGATGGGAATATCCTGAGTGGGGCAGAAGCCTTAGAGGTAGTAATTGATGGCGGTGGTTTATTTGAGTTTATCGTGACAAATACAGAAAATGGTTGTAAAAATGCCGACACGGTAATCGTTACGGCTTTGGAAAGTCCGGTGATTAGTTTGGAAAACGACACCTTACTTAATATTATGGACGGAACTGAGCCATACACTTTCACTTGGACGCTAGATGGTAATGCTACGGATATTAATTCCTTTGATAACTTAGTTCCAGGCGATTATGCTGTGACTGTTACGGATGCGAATGGCTGTATGGATGATATTCAATTTACTATCGAAGCCACTACTGGCTTTGAAGAATTAACAGAACAAATTGAATCTTTAACATTATTTCCAAATCCGACTACTGATTATTTGAGGATAAATATTGATTTTAATAAACCCCAAATAGGGTCTATTTTTATTAGGAATAAAATTGGTCAGCAGGTTTGGCACCAATCTTTTTCTGATAAAAATATCAATTTAGAAATAGCCGTAATGGATTGGTCAACTGGAATTTACTATATGATGATACAGACTGCAGAGGGCGTGAAAACTGCTGAAATTGTAGTGATTAATAGATAATTAGAAAGAAAATTGATAGTATTAAATCAACATTTAAATCCATGGGGAAAATATTTTTCTAGTATAATTTCCCCACGGATTTAAAATTCCCCACGGATTTTTGACAGCATTCAGGAATGGTTAGCATTTTTTATATCATTTTTTAAAAATTTAACAAAACCATCAACTTTTTAGTCAAAATTGCTAAAATTTAGTTTATTTTGTAAAATCAAACGAATACGTGTATTTTATTGTACCTAGTTTGTACTTATTTATAAACTAAATATGTAAGTTCCCAATTAACGCTCGTCAGGAGACGAGCAGATAGCGATTTCAAGTCTGGAGACCATAGCCGTCAGGCTAAGAAAAATGTTACTGATAATCAACGATTTATGATGGTATCGATATTTTAAGATTTCATCTTAAAATCAATATCTTTTACGTTTTCAACATAATTTGCTTAAAAAAGCTGACATTTCAAATCCTTAGTTTGACGGCTATGGTCTGGAGACTTAAAATATCGACCGCTGATGTATTAAGTCTCCAGACTTGATACGAATATCCGCTGGTCTCCTGACCAGCATTGAGAACTTACCTAAATATCCTTCAAAATGAAACCACTTAATCCTACCCCTAGAATATTAATGGGCCCAGGTCCTTCTGATGCACACCCACGTGTTTTAAAAGCCATGGCAACTCCACTGATTGGTCACTTAGACCCTGAATTTGTGGGTATTATGGATGAAGTAAAAAGTATGGTTCAACAAACCTTCCTGACCAAAAATCATTTGACGTTTGTGGTGTCTGCTCCAGGAAGTGCAGGAATGGAAACTTGTTTGGTCAATTTATTAGAACCCGGCGACGAATGTATTATTTGTATCAATGGGGTTTTTGGCGGTCGAATGGCAGAAATTGCAGATCGCTGTGGGGCAACTGTACATAAAGTGGAAACAGCATGGGGAAAAGTCATTACATCTGCACAAGTCAAAAAAGCCTTAGAAAAATGCCCCAAGCCTAAATTAGTGGCTCTGGTTCACGCCGAAACCTCTACAGGTGCTTTGCAACCAATTAAAGAAATTAGTGATTTAGTGCATAATGCTGGTGGACTTTTAATGGTCGATGCCGTGACTTCTTATTGCGGGGTAGAATTAAGAGTAGACGATTGGAATATTGATGCGATTTATACAGGCACGCAGAAAAATTTATCAGCGCCTCCTGGACTTTCTCCTGTTAGCTTTTCTCCTGCTGCTGTCAAGGCTTTGGAAAATAGAAAAACCAAGGTACAAAGCTGGTTTTTGGATTTGAGCTTAGTGAAAAATTATTGGGCTGGGGCCAAACGAGCTTATCATCATACCGCCCCTGTTTCTTCGGTTTTTGCACTGCGAGAAGCATTGGCAATTGTCATGGAAGAAGGCTTAGAAAATCGTTGGGAAAGACATCAAACCGTTCATAAATATTTAAAAAAGGAATTAGAAAGCTTAGGCTTTTCTTATTTGGTTCAAAAGAAATATCGACTGCCTAATTTGAATGCAGTTTATTTACCTAAAGGTGTGGATGAAGCGAAAATTAGAAAGGCTTTATTATTGGATTACAATATTGAAGTAGGTGGTGGATTAGGTGCTTTTGCTGGTAAGATTTGGCGAGTGGGTATTATGGGCGAAAGTTGTACTAAGAATCATGTGAATAGTTTGGTCGGCGCATTGAAAGAGCTACTTTAATTTTCTGACGCTGAAGGACGCTGACTATTATGACTTTTTTATGTTTTTCTTCTTATACATTAGACTTTATTCCAATTCGTTTAGAGCT
>CAYMSC010000414.1:0-5961 GCA_964392805.1 uncultured Saprospiraceae bacterium | reverse complement strand
ATCTTTGATTACAATGCTATCTCTGATTACAATGCTATCTCTGATTCCTAAATAACTACAAAATTTAAGATTCTCTGTTAATTATTTACAAAATTTAAAAAATGTCCAATCTTAAAACTCATTTTTCGTTACATTTGAGCATAACAATTTTCAGTAGTTACCATTTCTACTGGTTTACATTAAAAAAACATAACAAGTATGAAAGCTAAATTTTTATTTTCCCTTACTTTATTATCCTTCTTATTTATCAATGCGGTAGAGGCAACAACGACCATTCATGACCCAGTTGGCACTTACGCTTTTGTAGTTTCAGATATTCCCGACCAAGCAGATGTTGAAGGAACAATGGTGGTAAGTAGAGAAGATGGCGTTTTAAAAGTTAAATTCTCATCAAGTGCAGGAGAAATTGATTTACAAGATGCTAAATTAGAAGGCCATAAATTGACTGGTAAATTTGAAGTCCAAGGTATTCAAATTAAACTAAAAGGAAATTTTTCTGGAAATAATTTTGAAGGACAGCTTGATACTGAATTTGGTGCGATGGGTGTCACTGCAACTAAAAAATAAATGACAAAATAACTTTAAAAGCAATACATTTGCATCAAAAAATAGAGGCGGTCTCATAAGAGCATGTTTAAAATTCCATCAATTGGTTACAAGCGGCAAATTTTATCTTGCAGGATGTTAAAAATTTTGACCAGCCAAAAGGATGATTTTTGCCTACTACAAAACAAAATTTGCTCACTTTCGCTCAATCATGAAAATTTAAACATGCGCTAAACTTTTTTTGTGGTTTTGTAAAAAAGGCTGCTGGTTAGGACATTGTGTCCGCAACCCTTATGGTTCTTGCCTCTGGCAAGCGTAAAAAGTTATACTTTCCAAGTAAATCTCGCCAGAGGCGAGCGAATAAAGGTTAGGGATTGCAAATCTTCACCAGCAACCACAAAAAAGTTAGAATCAGGACTTATGATACAACCTCTATTAATTATCGTTTCAATCTGAAAGTCTTTATGCTCAAAGCGACCAATATTCAAAAGTCTTATGATAATCTACATGTTTTAAAAGGAGTAGATTTCTCTGTTGAGAAGGGAGAGATTGTCTCTATTGTAGGAAAATCGGGTGCAGGAAAATCTACTTTACTACATATTATTGGGACGCTAGATAAACCCGATACGGGTAGTGTCTTGTATAATGGTAAAGAAATCTCTGCCCTCAATGCTAAAGACTTAGCTTCTTTTCGAAACCAACACATTGGATTTATTTTCCAATTCCATCATTTATTACCTGAGTTTACTGCTTTAGAAAATGTATGTATTCCGGGTTTTATCTTAAAAACGCCGGAGCATCAAGTAAAGAAAAAAGCTAGAGAATTATTAGACTACTTAGGACTTTCTGAACGATTAAATCATAAACCTAGTCAATTATCTGGTGGAGAACAACAAAGAGTGGCAGTGGCTAGGGCATTGATTAATAACCCTGGAATTATCTTTGCGGACGAACCTAGTGGAAATTTAGACTCTGCTTCTTCTAAAGAATTGCACCAATTGCTTTTTCAATTGAGAGATGATTTTCAGCAAACCTTCGTTATTGTAACCCACAATGAAGAATTAGCCGAAATGAGTGATAGAAAAGTGGAAATGCAAGATGGGCTGTTGGCTCTGTAGCCTAGATAATTAAAAATATCGATTCCTCTATTTATGAAAATTGAATTCTGGACAATTGGAAAGACCAATGAAACCTATTTAAAAGAAGGAATGGCTATTTTTGAAAAGCGCATTAAACGTTATTTGAAACTGGAAACTGTTTTAATTACTGATGTAAAAAATGCTAAAAATTTAAGACCTCAACAAGTCAAACATAAGGAAGGGGAAAAAATATTGGCAAAGCTTCAAAAAGGGGATTATTTAATTTTACTAGACGAAAAGGGAAAACATTTTACCTCTGTTAAATTTGCCAAATTCATAGAACAACAATTAAATCAATCCCATCACCGCATTATCTTTTTAGTCGGCGGTGCTTACGGATTTTCAGATGCTGTTTATACCAGAGGAAATTATAAAATCGCCTTATCTGAAATGACCTTTTCTCACCAAATGGTTCGTCTTTTTTTCCTAGAACAATTTTATAGAGCCATGACTATTTTACGGAATGAACCTTATCATAATGTTTAGAGCATGTTTAAATTTTCATGATTGAGCAAAAGTGAGCAAATTTTGTTTTGTAATAGGCAAAAATCATCCTTTTGGCTGGTCAAAATTTTTAACAACCTACAAGATAAAATTTGCTGCTTATAGCCAATTGATGGAATTTTAAACATGCTCTTAGTTTGCAGTCGGCAGTTTGCAACTAACAACTATCGCCTTATTTCCAAAAATCCACTAAAAACCGTTCCCTCCCCTGTGTCAAATAAATAGAAATAAGTACCATCGGGTAATAATTCACCACGTCTCCCCCATATGCCATTCCATTCATTTTTATAGCCTTCCATTTCATAAACGGAATTTCCCCAGCGATTAAAGATTTGAACGCTGTTATTTGGATAATCTTCAATGCCATCTATTTGGAAAACATCATTTACTCCATCCCCATTTGGAGACATCCCTGTAAAAATAGTAAAGGAACGATTACTTTGACAGTTGACAAAAATAGTTACCGTTGCAGTATCACAAGCTATATCATCACAAATAGCATAGTCAAACATTTCCGGTATCGAATCATTACAATAATCTAAATTTGGTATATACCGAATGGTACCATCAAGATTAAAAGTGGCTGTCCCATTTTCTGGAAAAGTAACCAATTCCATACTTTCTAAAGTAGAAAAAATATCATTTCCTAAAGCATTTACCACAACTGGTTCATTCAACCCTGTCGAAGTGGAATCATCGACTGCTGCAAAACTAGGAGGAGGCGTTTCGCCACTTCCAACAAATACCATTAAGGTAATCGTATCACAAAAGCCAAATACATTACAAACTTCAATACACGCCGTATCTACACCCAATTCAACACCAATATAATCAATACATCCATCATTTCCGTCAATAGTAATCACTACCATTTCTCCATTTTTCTCTGGACAAATATCTCTTACCGATTCAAACGGTGTAGGTAAACCATCAAAGATAATACAAGATTCTCCCATTTCATCTACCTCAATAGTATCTCGAATAATTAAATCTTCATCACAAGCAGGGGCGTTTATTGCGATAAGTAAAGTATCTTGACAATTTAAACTATTTGTAAAAATTAATTGATGCGTTTTGGGGGATGTAAAAGTCAGCAGGCTTCCAGTATCGTTGTCACAAGGCGACACCACGCCAGAAAAAGCAGCGCCATTATCTGTTATCCCATATGTTAGTAGACTATCATAGTTTAAAGGCACACAGATGGAGAAATCTTCACAATCTGCCACTTCTATTAAAAAAGTATCTAAAGTAATAAAAGGAACACAATCTATTTGATTCGGCAATACAATAACTTGAATGGTCACATTTACCATTGTGTCGTTTTCTTCTACATTTCCAGATGTATCTTCAATTGTTATTATATAACAGGCTTCATCATTTCCTGTTTCAATTCCTTCAATAAAAATTTGGTTGCCGTCAGTCGATAAATCAATAGTCGCATTCCCGTCCATTTCATCGGGACATTGATTAACAGAAACCGTAAAATCATCACCAAAAATATCAGTTAAGGAAACAGTATCTAGCTGACCTATTTCTATTTCTACAACTATCGTAGTATCTTTATTAACCCTATCATCACATGGCTGCATTATAATTAAAGTATCCGAACAAAGGCTTCTTCTATCAATTAAAATTAATTCCCTTTCTCCAGGTTCAAAAGAAATTAAGCTGCCCGTTGGAGTTAAATTGGTATTCAAATCAAGGGTAGTTATAGAACTGGTGAGCGGCGTTTCGATAATCATCTCTCCATATTGATTGGAAGGAAACCCTCCTTGAATTATCAAAATATCCGCATTTAAAGTCCATGTTCCTAAAACATCCCAAATATTCATTGAATCTACTAAAATTTCAATATTTTGAAATTCTCCTGAAAAGGACGTTCCATTAACGGTCCAATCCGTTAAAATATAAGGTCCAAAGTCGCCTCTTCCTGGTAAAGTAAAATAGGTATAGGCAAAAAGGGTATCAAATTGACAGCCCCTTATTCCTCCCATAAAAGAACCGCCATCTAAAAATAGAGAAAAATTTACCATACTATCCAATGGAATGGGTAAACAAATCTCACCAAAGCTTTCGCAATTTACAGTATCTAAAATTATATTTTGACCTAATTCACTTAGTAAATCTAAGCTACAATCTTGGGCATCAATAACTGCTGATTGAATTTGCGTACAACCATTAGCATCCGTAATGGTTAATTCATATATCCCGCTTGTCAATCCACTAATAGAAGATTCACTGCTTCCTGTACTCCAAGCAAAATCATAAGGCATCATTCCTCCAGAAACTAAAGAAGTAACACTCCCCTCTCCTGACTTCTCCCCTTCGTCTACCGTTAATTCTATGACAATAGGCATGGCATCTGGAAGTATAGCACCTACTGCGGTCATACAACCATCAGCATCTGCAATGGTAACCATATAATTTCCTGCTGGAATATTCATAATACCTGAAGTCGTATCTCCTGTATCCCATATAAAGGTAAAGGGAGCTGTTCCTGTAAGTGGCAATACTCGCAAAGCACCAGTGCTGTCTCCTACACAATCTGGTGCTTCCATATCCAACATGACATCAATATTTGGACAGTCTGAGTGACTAATAATCACCGATTGGCTAATATCGCATCCATTTGTGTCAGTAACTGTTAAGGAATAAATGCCAGGTTCTAAATTAATTTGCATAGAATCTGTTGAACCATTACTCCATTCAAATTGGAAGGGGCTAGCTCCTCCTGCTAAAATAGGCGTAGCAGAACCATCTGTAGACATAGCATCCGTTGCATCCATTTTATCTATTCCTAAGAATAATTGCATTGGTTCGGTAATCGTAATACTCGTTGCAATCATGGCTCCTAACGCATCCGTCACCGTTACTTGATAGACTCCTGCGACTAAATTTTCTAATGTTGCCGCGGTATCTAGCGTATTCCAATTATAGGTATAAGGAGGTGTTCCACCATTACCCTTTGCTATAATTAAACCATCCATTGCTCCAAAACAAGAAATATTCTGCTGGACTATTTGTATGCCTAAATCAGTAGAATCAATTGGTTGTTCACTTCCCGTTCCCTCTTCGCAAGAAATACCTTCTCCAATAATACCGATAGGTGTATCTGCAAGATTAAATCCAGCAACAGTAATTTGTTGTCCAACATTAGCATCTTGTTCGTTTGGAGGAAAAAATGGGTCTGAAAAATTATTCATCAAGGAAATGCTTCCGTTATTACAAGTTTGTGCATTCCTCATTATAAATAAATCCACTCTTACGTCCCTTTCAAAGGGTATTCTATCCGTTCCTTGTGAACCTAGCCCAATGGAAATATAATCAAAATCAGGCGATTCCGTAGGCTGTACAAAAGTACTGGTTTCAAAGAAAATGACTGCATCTATTATATTAATGATGGTATCAATACTAAAACTTCCAGTAGGTGCTTTTATGGTGAACTGAGCGGTGCTTACTACATTAAACGGAAATTCCCAAGTGGTGTCGGGAGTCATAGATACCATTATATCACCATTTTCTAATTCGTGTAACTCAAGGTTAATCAAACATCTACTAGTATCACTACTAACCTCCAAGGTGGAAGCGGCAAATACGTTCAAGGTGGTAAAACCCAAAAGTAAGGTGATAAAAAATAATCTTATAAAAATGTTCATAGAAAGGAGAAATTAGAGCAAGTTTAAATTTTCATGATTGAGCGAAAGTGAGCAAATTTAATTTTGTAGTAGGCAAAATTTTTAGCCTCCTTTTGGCTGGTCAAAATTTTTAACAA
>CAYMSC010000413.1:0-5962 GCA_964392805.1 uncultured Saprospiraceae bacterium | reverse complement strand
CGTAGCGTAGCGAAGTGCGTGATTTAGTAAAAAGTGTACGGTAATGAAAAAAAAATAACCCAATGATTAAATGTAAACTTATTCTAACCTTTTTTTTATTATCCTCTATATTTACTTTCGGACAATCAAAAATTAAGGGAATTATTTTAGACAGCCTTTCCAAAGAACCAATTCCTTATGTCCATATATTGACAAAAGATGGGAAAGCTACTATTTCCGATGAAAAAGGCCATTTTTTGACTACCAAGAACAATAATATTGTTATTTTCTCTGCCATTGGATATGAGTCAAAAGAAATAAAATTATCGGGTAGTTCAATTACTGTTTTTTTGACCCCTGAAATTTATTTGTTACCGGGCATTAAAGTTTTACCTGAAAAAACTTCTATTATAGAAATTGGAAATGTAGAAAAGATAAGGTGGAATCAGATAAATACATCTCTGGGCTCATTAGGCAATGGGTCTAAAGTTGTAAAATTTATATCCCCAGAACAATTAATGGAAGGAGCAATAAAATCCATTTCTTTTTATGTAGCGGATAAAGCAAAGTTTAACCAACTGATTCGACTTTTATTGTATTTGCCAGATTCATTAAGCCAAAAACCAAGTACAAATCTTCTACGGAAATCTATAATTACTAGTTTAGGAAAAAAGAAAAAGTGGCACGAAATAGATATAACAAATTTACATATCCCCGTACCGTCTAATGGCTTTTATGTAGGATTGGAATTTTTGCCAATATTTGGAGACTACCCATTTCAAGATAAATTACATATAGGGTTAATAGGTAATGAAAACAAACAATTTACTTGGACGAAAATGATGGATGATGAATGGAAGACCGCTAATTTTTTAAAAACATATAAGGGACAAATAGCCAATTTAATGGTTAAAATGAAAATTGAATCTCCGTTAAGTGAGCTTAAAAAAATTGACGCTTCACCTAACAAAATAAAAATGCTAAGTCATTAAATTACCAATTATGTACACATAAATAACTTCAAGGGAGCGACTTATCATAACATAGGGTGAAAACCCTATGAACTGCCATCAGATTAGTTAAAAGAAAAAAAGCTAGAGCGGATGTTCTAGCTTTTTTTCTTTCCCATCTACACTTTCATCGCAATCGGAGCACCCAATATGCTATCAGGAATTCCAAAAGCTTCGATATAACACAAGGCATCTTGACGAACTTCGGCACATAAATCATCAACTGCACGTCTGATAGCTTTTGTTTTGGCACCAGCCATATAATCCACTTCTAAATACCAGCCTTTGTGAGATTCTATGGTATGTAAGGCGTACAAATTACACAACTTTCTAAGTGCGTTTTGCAAATCTTTATCTGCTTCGGTTTCTATGGCGATTAAAAAATGTTCTAAAACTTGAACTTCTACAAAAGCATTGGCTAATCCCAATAACTGCGTTTGACATCTTAAAAAGGCATCATAGGAACTCATACCATTTTTGATTAAGCCACGCAGCCGCTGACCAACGGAATAAGTTAAGGTGTCTTGTCGATACCTAAAAGCGGATAATTGAAATTCTGCATCCAGTAGATGTTCTTTGTCGGTATTTCTAATGGCAAGCGGGTTTTTCTCTCCAATAGAAGTACTCACTCTTTTTCCTGCAAACCGCAAAATACCCATCATGCCTTCATCGTGAAAAGTTTCTTTAAAAGTGGTTAACACCCCTTTAGCTACTAACTGCATCAAGACGGTATTATCGCCTTCAAAAGTGGTAAAGATATCAGAATCTGCTTTTAAATCAGCAAATCTATTTTCTGCTAAATAGCCCTTTCCTCCACAAGCTTCTCTACATTCTTGTAAAGTTTTTGTGGTAAACCACGTTGAATAGGATTTCATACCTGCGGCTAAGGTTTCTATTTCTCTAATATCTTCTTCGCTTCGATTGACATAGCGTTTAGCCAAATAATTTAAAGCAAAAGTAAGTGCATAACTTTTTGCCAATAAAGGCATTAATCTTCGTTGATGACTTGGATAGTTCAATAATAGCATTTCAGGTGCGGTGGTACTATGTCCAAATTGCCTTCTTTTTAAGGCATGCTTGATAGCAATACTTAAACCTGATTTAGCTGCACTTAGCCCTGCTTTGGGGACTCCAACCCGTCCACCGACTAAGGTACCTAACATGGTAAAAAATCGTCTAGAAGGATTGGGAATTGGACTTTCATATTCCCCTTTATCATTGATTGAGCCATATCTATCTAATAGATTTTCTCTTGGTACTCGAACGTTAGAGAACCAGATTCTACCATTATCTACGCCATTTAACCCAAGCTTATATCCATTATCTTTTACTTCAATTCCCGGTAATAAATTATGGTCTTCATCTCTTAATCGCACCAAAACAGCATGTACGCCATGACTTTCTCCGTCTACAATTAACTGGCAGAAGACAGAAGCCATTTTACTATCTAAAGCGTTACCTATATATTCTTTTCCTGATTGTAAATTTGGAGAATTGATAACTAATTCATCTGTATTTTTATCATAAGTAGCAGTTACCTCTAAGCCTCTAACATTGGAACCATGCCCTGTTTCCGTCATAGCAAAACAACCAGGCAATGCCATCGTGCCTATGTCTTTTAAGTATTTATCATGATGCTTTTTAGTACCTAACCAAAATACACTTCCACCAAAAAGACCAAAGTGAACGCCAAACTTAATGCTTAAACTGAGGTCAAAATAACCAGAAGTTTCGAAGACCGCTAAGTAATCTGCCATACTATTCCAACCACCATATTCTTCAGGGAATGCGGAACCTCCATAGCCTTGGTCTGCCATCATTTTAGTCCATTCAAGTACTTTTTTACGCTTTTGCTCTTTTGTTGGTAAAGGAGTATAATTGAAGACAGGGTCTTGGAAAAAACGTTTGACTTTATTTCTCAATTCATGGGTGTCACCATCCAATTTTTTAG
The DNA here is from genome assembly GCA_964392805.1 of uncultured Saprospiraceae bacterium. GTDB lineage: Bacteria > Bacteroidota > Bacteroidia > Chitinophagales > Saprospiraceae > JAFMDF01. The sequence continues at coordinate 3,022 of CAYMSC010000413.1, read as the reverse complement.
TCATACTTTCTATATTGAAAGCATGGCTATGCTCCAAATCAGGAGTTTCTTCTGGAAAAATTCGCTGATAGGTGTCCCAAGTAACTAAATTTAATTTTTCTTCTAAATCCTCTAATGCAGTTTTTACTTCTTTGTTATCCCAATCCGCAACATTATTAGCCTTAACACTTTTATGTGCCATAGCCATCCCTAAATCAACTAGTGATTTTCTAGATTCAACCGGTAATTTTTTTGCCGCAGCAACAATGGTTGATTCCCAATGAAGAAATAATTGGCGACTTGGAGGATTTCGTGGATTCATCCATTTTTTAACTAAATCTTGTTCGCCTTCGGAAAGAAAATTTAAAGTATCTATTTTCTGGGCTAGATATTTAACTTCACTTGGCGTTAATACCTTATCCGACCAAGCTGCATAAAGCATCGGTAAGATAGACATCAAGGCTGGAGAATATTCTTTGAAAGATGGTGGATTAAGACTCATTATTGTAATTTATAGTTGTCGGTTAATAGTTGCTATAAAATCATCTTTTTATAATATTGTTGGTAACCAAATTATCCGATTTGGCAGTTAATTATAACTTAACAGAATTAAAGATGACATTGTTTTAGACTAAAAAAATTGTTAACTGGTAACATAAAATTAGGCATTAATACTAAATGCCAAGATTTATTTTGTTTTAAGTAATAGTGCATGATACAAAAAAGCCTTTAAGAATATATATTCTTAAAGGCTTTTTTGTTATTTATTTTAGGCTTTCAAAAAATATTAGCTTATCCACCAATCTCTTTAATTCTGTAATCAGCATTAGCTTTATATTTCTCTCCAGTAATTTTTTGATAAGCTGCCTTAGCATCTGCTTTATTGCCAGTTGCTTCTAGGATGTTGCCTTGTGCCCAGTAGTAGGAATCTTTAACAGGTTTTCCAGAAGTAGCGGACATTTCTACCGCCTTATTGATATGCGTAACGGCACTCGCATTATCTTTTTGCTTTTCAAATGCTTTTGCAACATAATAATGAATTTTATAATTTTCATCAAATGCTAAATAGGCTTTACCTGCTTCAGTTAATGTTGCATAGTCTTTAGCTTTGTATAGTTTACTAATAACGCCACCAGCTCTTTTAGTAATCTTAGCTGCTGTTTTTTCTTTGCCATTCTTTTTTGCCATTTCAACGGCTTCAAAATATTTTTTCACAGAAGCGACCTTCTCTCCTTTGGCATCCATTATTTGAGCCATTCCCATTATATTGGAGGAGTAATTTGGATTTAATTCTAATCCTCTTGAAAATAAAGTGTTTGCCTCGTCGATAGCTTTTGCACCTAATTTGGCAACGCCTAAATTATAGGCAGCCTTGGCACCATTTTTTTTAGCTAAACTAGCTACTTTTTCGTTGCCTTCCGCTTCTGCTGCCTTTAAAGCTGCTTCAATTTGAGGGTAACCATTTTCAAAATCTTTAGCTTTTAAACTTGCTAAACCTTTGTTGTACAAACTAGTCGCCGTTGCATCTTGAGCGAAAGTTGAAACAGTCATTCCTAATAAAAATAATAATGTAATTCCCTTTAAAAAATTCATGGGTAAAGTTTTAATTGATTTCATAAAAATAGATTTGTTTTTGATTATTTTCAATAAAATATTGTAGGGCTAATTGGGGAAACGGGAAAATTAAAAAAATGATTGGAAAATTTATGTTAAGACTACCATAAAGTTTAATTTTTTTTAGATTAATTTCTTTTACTTTTGCTAGACGACTAATTTTAACTCAATTATTGATGAAAAAACAGGAACTTATTTCCGTTGAAAATATCTACAAGGCTAAAGTGCGTTTGAAAAAAGTGGCTATTAAAACCCCTTTGATGAGTAATCCCTTTTATTCTGATAAATACGAGGCGACTCTTTATTTTAAGCGAGAAGATTTACAGGTAGTCCGCTCTTATAAGATTCGAGGAGCTTATAATAAAATGGCTAGTTTGCCCCAAAAGGAATTAGCCAAAGGGATTGTTTGTGCGAGTGCAGGAAACCATGCGCAAGGGGTGGCTTTTGCTTGTCGAGAATTAGAAGTCTACGGTAAAATTTATATGCCTTGCACTACACCGAAACAAAAGATTGATAAGGTAAAATCTTTTGGAAAGTCTTTTGTGGAAATTATTCTAATTGGAGATACGTTCGATGATTCTTATGCTGAGTCAATGAAAGATGCCAAAGAAAATAAGTTGCCATTCATTCATCCATTTAATGATGAAAAAGTAATAGAAGGACAAGGGACGGTTGGTTTAGAAATATTAGAGGATTGCCCAAAAGATATTGATTATGTATTTGTGGCGATTGGTGGAGGTGGCATTTCGGCTGGATTGGGGAGCTATTTTAAGCAAATGAGCCCTAATACAAAAATAATTGGGGTAGAACCTGCTGGTTCACCGAGTATGAAAACCTCCATAGATAAGGGCAAAGTAACGACCCTCAAAGAGATGGATGTTTTTGTAGACGGGGCAGCGGTGCGTAGAGTAGGGGACATCAATTTTAAAATTTGTCAACAAGTACTCCATGATATTGTCATTGTTCCAGAAGGAAAGGTTTGTACCACTATTTTAGAATTATATAACGAAGAAGCGATTGTCGTAGAACCTGCGGGCGCTTTATCTATTGCTGCATTAGATTTTTATAAAGAAAAGATAAAAGGAAAAACAGTTGTTTGTTTAATTGGTGGTGGGAATAATGACATTACTAGAATGGAGGACATCAAAGAGCGTTCTTTACTTTACGAAGGTATCAAGCATTATTTTATCATCAAATTCCCACAACGTGCAGGTGCCTTGCGACAATTTTTAAACGAAGTACTAGGTCCAAATGATGACATTACGCATTTTGAATACAGCAAAAAAAATAACAAAAATGCAGGGCCAGCTTTGGTTGGATTGGAACTGAAAAATAAAGCAGATTATGATGGTTTAATAGAAAGAATGGAGGCGTATAATATTGATTATCAAACAATTAATGACCAACGGATGTTGTTTAGTTTTTTAGT
>CAYMSC010000412.1:0-5979 GCA_964392805.1 uncultured Saprospiraceae bacterium | reverse complement strand
CTCGTCCAGATGACCAACTTATTATTTCGTCGTTACTAAGCAACAGTTATTTTTGCTATTATTTCAGCTATTGAAACATTCTTTAAAGATGATAATACCAAATGAGCTTTGCCTAAATTGTCGGGGCTACCCATACCAACAGCATAAAAGCCACCTGTTAAAGCAGCTTCGACCCCACTTTCCGCATCTTCAAAAACAATACATTCTGCTGGTTCACAGTCTAAAGCTGCTGCTCCCATTTGAAAAACTTGAGGGTCTGGTTTACTTCGTGTGGTTTTAGTCCCGTCAATAATTGCTTCAAAATAGGCTAACATTTCTACTTTTGAAAGGGCTAAAACGGCATTTTTACTAGAAGAACCTAAAGCAATCCTATACCCCTTGGTTTTTAGTTCTTTTACTAACTCTAAAGCACCGGGCAATATTTCTTTTTCATCCATCTGCTGAAGGTATTCGAGATACCATTCATTTTTTTGGGCTGCCCATTTCTTTTTATCTGCTTCTGATAAAGAAAGTCCACCCCAACCTAAAATTAGATTGATGGAATCCATACGACTGACTCCCTTAAGCTGCTCATTTTCCTTTTCAGAAAAATCAAAACCCAAGGCATTTGCCATTTTTCTCCAGGCTTTATAATGATATTTGGCAGTATCTACAATAACGCCATCTAAGTCAAATAGGCAGGCTTTAATTCCCAAAGCATTTTGAGATTTCACTTCTTTCAACATTTTTTATATCGTGTATTTGAAAAATAAGACCCTTTGAAAAGCCCTTTTATTTGAAGCCGCAAATATAAAAGTATTATCTAAAAAAATCTTTTTTTGTTCCAAACTTTTATTTCCATAAATTTTCCCCTATTTTTATGGGAAATATACCTCTTCAATTAGATTTTCTCAATGAAAGTCTAAACTACTTACCAGAAGGAAAGATTCGATAAAAATAATTTTTTACTAACAAAATCGTTAGTAAACACAAGATTTGCTGTGATAGTCTCATTAGAGACTATCACACAAATTATGTATTTGGAGATTAACAATTTTCCTAATCTCCTCATTACCATTATTCTTTAACACAACCGGACAACTATGAGATTTAGTCAAATGACTTGGGTAATAGTATTAGGTCTTTTTTTAATGCCTATTATTTTATCGGCTCAAACAGGATTGAGGAAGAAAGCAGATAAGTATTATCAACTCCACGACTATGATGAAGCTATCAAGACCTATCTACGCTATATTAGTAGAAATAGGAACGAGCAAACTCCCAAAGCAAGATTAGCAGATAGCTATCGACATACTAACCAATTGAAAGAAGCAGAAAAATGGTATAAAGAGGTCATCAATATTAATACTATAGACCCTGAATTCTATTTTCAATATGGCCAAACTTTAAAAGGTTTAGGTAAGTATGAAGAGGCCAGAAAATGGTTTTTAAGATATGCAGAAAGCAATCCTGAGAAAGGAATGCACTTTGCAGCAAGTTGTTTACATGCGAGTGAAAAATCAGGTTCGCCAGCCGCTTTTAAAATTAATGCAGAATTTGTCAACACACCTGCATCCGATTTTGCGCCAACCTTTTTTAAAGACCAAGTTGTTTTTGCTTCTTCTAGGATAGATTTTAGTGGAAGTAATAAAGCTAGGGCAGAAGTTAATTTCCCTTTTGTCTCTCGTAGAGACCAGAATAATTATTTGATGAAGCCAAATTTGCTGCATGAAAGAATAAAAGCAGCTAATGAAGGACCTATTGCTTATTCGGCGGACGGTCGTTGGGTTGCTCTTACCCGAAATAATTTTGTAAATGGTAAGCGGCAAATTCCTTCAAGTGGCGTTAATTTAAACTTACAAATCGGAGAAGCATTGCCGAATGGAGAATGGCAAAATGAAAAATATTTCACCTATAATGGACCTAATTTTTCAACTGCTTATCCTTCTTTTTCTCCTGACGGTAATACCTTATATTTTGCTTCTAATCGACCAGACGGATTTGGTGGATTCGATATTTTTGTCACTTTTCGGGTTGGAAATACTTGGACCACTCCAGAGAATTTGGGACCAACCGTCAATACACAAGGGGATGAAATTTCTCCATTTTTTGATGGCGAAGACCTTTATTTTGCCTCTAATTACCATAAAGGAATGGGTGGTTTTGATGTTTTTAGAGCAGCAAAATCTGGTGGTTCATGGGATAAAGTGTATCATCTAGATACCAATGTTAATTCGGCTAGAGATGACTATGGATTTATTTATGATAAAAATAAAAATCTAGGCTACTTAGTTTCCAATCGTACAGGAGGCAAAGGCAATGAGGATATTTACAGAGTTTCCAAGTCTTCTGATAATTTAGAAATTACCGTTTTAGACGAGCTTACGATGCAGCCTATAGTGGGGGCAGATATTGATTTCTCTTCTTGTGGACAACCCACTTTTGTAACGGATATTAATGGACGGCATATTTTGCAAGTTCCTCAAGGACTCAATTGTCAGGCAACCATTCGGAAAGCAGGTTATTTGGGAAGTATTTTGAACGTTTCCCAAAATCAATTAGGCGGTGCTCAAAGTTTACAAGTCTTATTGAGACGTTCTGGTTCAGGAGGAGGAGTTGTCAATAATAATCCACCTCCAAATAGCGGTGGGTTCACAGGACAAATTTTTGATGTAGTGACTGGTGGAAATGTAGGGTCGGTATTTGTTGCTGCTACTAACCAACAAACAGGGACCAGACTAGAAACTAGAACCGATGGAACAGGAAATTATTCCCTTTCTTTAGAACCTTTTACTAGCTACCTAATTACTTATTCTAAGCCAGGATATTTTGATGTTAGCCGAAATATCAATACAGGAAATGGACAAGAAACAAATCTTTTAGGTGGTTATCCTATTCGTGCTACGGGAAATACGCCGCCTGTGACAGATAATTCCAACACCAACACAGGTGGAAGTACTGCACCTACTGGTACAACTACTGCGGGTTATTCGATTCAAGTCGCTGCCTTTAATTCTTCCAGAACGAATGATTTGAGTCGTTTTAAGCGTCTTGGTTCTATTGGCAATGTATATAATCGTTATGAGGGAAATCAAACGAAAGTGAGGGTTGGCGTTTTTCAAACTAGAGCAGAAGCTACTGCAGCAGCTAAAAAAATGAAAACTCAAGGCTTTAGAGATTGTTTTGTAGTTAGTGAGACCTTGGAAGGTTTAGGAGGAGAAGTTGTTATTGCTGATAGCTCCAAAGGAAATAATAATACGGGGAATACAGGAGGAACAGCCACGAGTGGATTGTCAGGATATAAAGTAAGATTGGCGGCATACCGAAAACCTGAATATTTCCAACGGTCAAAAGTAGATGCTATTGGTATCGTGGAACGACGAATTAAAGGCCCTTGGACGATTATGCTATTGTCTGGTTATGGTAATTTAGGAGATGCGCAACGTGCAGCAAGTTCTGCTAGAGGTGCTGGTTTTTCTCAGGCACATGTGGTTATTGATGATGGGGTGTCTCTGACAAAAGTGAAATAAGCGTAGTTATAAAATTTGGCACTACGGTGAAAAGTGTGGGTTATAGTAGTCTAAAAGTAGGAGATACTTTCAAAGTATCTCTTGCTTTAAATGATTTAACTCACAAAAAATAATTATCCAACAAATGATAACCCACACTTTTTACCATAATGCCTAAAATTTAATAAAATCAATCTATTTTAAAATAGCGATTTTCTTCGGGGAACCGCTATTTTTTTTGATTTTCTTTCCTTCCTTCTTCCCATTCTTTTCTTAATATTCCCATGCCAATAGAATCGTAATATTTACCATTTACAATTCTTGCCATTCTAAATCTTGCTTCCTCTTTGAAGCCTAATTTTTTTGAAAGTTTTATCATATTTTCATTACCCGACCATGTTCTTAAATCTAGTCTAACTATATTTTTACATTCCTTAAATAAATACTCAATCCATAAGTTTAGTGATTCATAACCTATTCCTTTTCCCCAATATTTTTCGTTATAGATAGCTATTCCAATTGATTTCCAATTGGTCTCTTTACTTTGCCAATACCAACTTACCGTTCCGATAAATTTATTCTCTTCTTTAGTCGCTATGACGAGTCGTTTTCGGGGAATTTGCCAATTTTGATGGCTAATGCGCTCTTTTATCTTTATTATCTTATTTTCGATTTCTTGTATTGTTGGTTTTTGATAATAGGGGCCATCATATTCCATCCACTTCTTTTGCCCAATATGCCAAAATTTATATACTTCTAAATCTTCTATTACCCAATCTCTTAATTTTATTTGTTCCAATTGTATCTTTTTTGTGATATTGAATGTCCATTTCAACTAGAATACTCAATATTTTTCTCGAAGCATCTACTATCTTCAACTTCCGCATACGGTCCATAATTTGGAATTAATTCATAACCATTTTTTTCATATAATCTTATTGCTTCAGGTTGTTTAATTCCAGTTTCAAGGATACATTTTTTGTATCCTAATTCCAATGCCCATTTTTCTAATTCCTTCAGTACTAAAGTAGCGATTCCATTTCCTCTATTGGTTTGCCTAGTATACATTCTCTTTATTTCCATCGTTTTTGCGTCATACTCTTTTATTGCGCCACAGCTAATAGCTTCCTTATTTGAATAGGCCAAGACAACATACTTAATCTTATTTATTTTGTTGAATTGCGCAAAAAATGTATGGTCTTCTCCATCTCGTTCCGCTAATTCTTTATCTAATTTTCGGACAAGTTGTTCGAAGTCTTCATTTTGAGAATCTGTTCTATTTAATGATGCCATTTATTTTTTACTTTTCCAGTCCACTATACCAAATCGGAGAAGACCAAGCCCGTTCTTGAGTAGTTAAAGGCGTAGATTCTTTATAGGTCACACCATGTCGAATGATATCCCACAAAGTATATCTAGCAGTTGGATTTTCAATCACCCGTACATAATAAAAAGCATCTGAGTTAGCATCAAAATCAGGGTCGGTCCAAACAGTCTGTAAACTTACCGCTCCTTTAGATTTATCCCATTCTCCCGTTTCCATGTTCACTTTAGCATCATTGGACGGAATGCTTCCATCTTCATTAGCTACTCGATTATCAGAAAGTACGACCGTATAAATTTTTTCTGCTAAAGTGCCCTCTTTATACCAACCTTTTATCACTTGAATCCTATCTAAATTAGCTCCTTCGGGGTCTTTCCCTGCCCAAATTAAAAAGGAAGGCGCTTCCTCTTTTTTAGATAAATCACTACCCATTGGCACACCTTTGGCATAGCCATCTGCCACTAGTGCATCATAATTTTCATAATTGTTGCTAAAGTCGTAGCCGCCAAAAAAACGAACTTGAATACGTCCGCCACTAGTTGCATATACTTCTTTTCTGGCTAACGCATCATAAATTTCTGGGCGAGTATTTGCCTCTGCCCAAACAGCGACTAAACCACCAGGATTAAGTGCGTCTTCTATTTTTTTACCACTGCCAAATTCTAATACCCAATCTCTTGTAGCTCTTAATTGAGGGTCTCTATCTAAAAGGGAATGATTGCCCAAATAATCACTCCATTCATCTGTATTACCAGGTACACTATTATGGGTATCTGTACTTCCTATCATGCCATATTTATGTGGATTGACCCCATATTTTTCTTTTTGGCGCAAGCCTTCTTTTAAAGCATACCGAACATAATTATTTTCAGTCGGCGGGTCGTAGCTGTAATTTTCATAATTGGCAAACTCGTCATTTTCCCAAAAGGAAGCGTGTACTTCTGAATTTCCTTTTGCTTGATGCACTTCAACAAGTGGCTCGAACTTATTTCTTAGAATAGCGTATTCTTTAGTCTTTTCGGCAAATCCTGCACCCAATGAAAGGTTGGTATTATGCGGAATAGCCATAACGGTAGCACCTTGCTCGGTAATTTCATTTAAAAAACTCAAAATACTTTCTCCATCTCTAGCTTCCAAGGCACTAATTGGATAATCGGGCACTTTCAT
>CAYMSC010000411.1:0-5987 GCA_964392805.1 uncultured Saprospiraceae bacterium | reverse complement strand
AGGGGTTATAAGGGTTATAGGGGTTATAGGGGTTATAAGGGTTATAAGGGTTATAAGGTGCAAAGGACAAACCTTATCACCTTATTAACCTCATCACCTTATTAACCTCATCACCTCATCACCTTACTTTTCAAATTTACTTTTCAAAAAAGGATAGCCAAAAACGGCTGCCATGATAATGACGACCCCAATATAAAAATTAGGCGCTAATTCTTTATTTTCTTGTAAAAGAATAGCCGCTAAAATAATTCCATAGACGGGTTCCATATTGATGGTTAAATTAGCCGCAAAGGCAGAAACGTGTTTTAAGGCACGTAAATTTAAGACATAGGCCAAAGTTGTACAAGCTAAAGCTAAAAATAGTAGATAAAACCAGTCCATGCCAATGGGCATAAATTGTAGTCCTTCGTTTTGATAAAAATAGAAGGGGAAAATTAGACTGATGAATAAGCAAGCACTACTCATTTCTAAAAAAGTAATACTATAGGGGTCTGCTTTATCAATCCGTTGTTTGTTTAAAATAGAAAAGAGGACAGCTAGAATAGAGGAGATTAAACCTAACCAGACACCTGTTAGCATTCGAACTTCCAAACTCTGAACAATCAATGCCATGCCGGGAATAACTAAAGCACCTAATGCGATTTCATACCATTTGAATTTGGCTTTCGTCATCAAAGGTTCTAAAATAGACGTGAAAAAAGACCCTGTTGCCAAACAGACTAAAGCAATGGAAGCATTGGCATATTTGATGGACCCAAAGAAGGTTATCCAATGAATAGCAACGACTACGCCGATGCTCATATATTGTAAAATGAGAGGCCGAGGAATAACTTTTAACGTTTTTCCAAATCGAATCAAAAAAAATAAACTAATACTTGTCAAAAGCACTCGCCACCAGACTAAAACCGTAGCAGGTAAAGTAATTAAATCTCCTAAAATAGCCGTAAAACCATAAAGTAAGACTGCAAAATGTAATTCTAAAAAAGCCCTTTTCGTTGGATGCACCGAATTAATTTTGTCTCGATAACTATCGAAATGAATGTGTAAATTTTGAATATGTTTTTATTCGTCATTCAGAAAACAAGCATTCAAAATTATAAATGTGGATAACTTAAAGGCGTAAAAAACGACATTTTTATGGGAATTCCCTAAATTTGTGGGGCTTGATGAAAATAGAATAGGAATTTCTATAAAAATCGAGTAAATTTATCACTCCTAAATAAAGTTAACTATGGCATTAAGTGTCGGCGATAAAGCCCCTGATTTTAAGTTGTATAATTCTGAAAAGAAAGAAGTAGCCTTAACAGACTATAAAGGTCAGAATGTCGTGCTATTATTTTTCCCATTGGCATTTACAGGCGTCTGTACGACTGAATTATGCACAATGAGAGACAATATTGCAGAATATAATGGTTTAGATGCTCAAATTTTAGCAGTATCAGTAGATTCATTATTTACTTTGGATAAATTTAAGGCGGAGCAAAACTTGAACTTCCCTTTATTATCAGATTTTAATAAAAGTGCCTCTAAAGACTATGACTCGCTTTACGAAGATTTTGTCTTAGGGATGAAAGGTGTTTCTAAGCGGTCTGCTTTTGTGATAGACAAGGAAGGAATGATTCAATACGCAGAGGTGTTAGATAGTGCAGGAGATTTACCAAACTTTGAAGCAGTAAAGGCTGCTTTAGCTAATTTGAATTAATTAATCAATAACTCAAATTTAAGTACCTAGTGTTAAACAATCGCCATTTTTGATGAGGCTATTTTTTCGTTATGCAAGTTAAAAATTCTCTGCATAGCACCGCTACGGAGATAATTTTTAAGGCTGCAGAACGGAAAAAGAGTCCATCATAAAATGTGTCGATTATTTGATAGTAGGTACTTATAATACCCAATACAATGATTGAGTATAGTACTACGGTGGAAGAAGATGTGGCGGTGGAAGAAATAGAAGATGTGGCAGTCGGAATGCCTTCCCTTCTAGTTGTTTATAATGATGATGAGAATACCTTTGATTGGGTCATTCAATGCTTCATGGATGTTTTACAATATTCTAGTCAACAGGCAGAACAGTTGGCGATGATGATTCATTTTAAAGGTAAAGCAACCGTAAAGACAGCACCAAAACCAGAACTTCGACCTAAGAAAGATGCTTTAATAGATAAAGGACTTTCGGCGGTGATTGAAGATTTGTAGGATTGTTTTTCTAAGAGAAATATATTGAATGCCTTTTGGTGATTTACCACGGATAAGTAAAGGGACACGGATAAGGCGTTCCAATTATTTTTTGCTATTACTAAATGTTTTTTTATGGTCTTTTTCGTAGACCATAATATTGTACTGCACTAAAATAGTGCTATCGACTTAGTGTCGGTAGCACTATTTTTATGTTAGGCTCAAGCAAAAAAATAAAAAAATGAACAACCTACTTGAACAAATACTAAATGCCATCCAAAATTTACATTGGGCAGAAATAATTGCAGTACTCTTTGCAATTTTATATTTAGCATATGCGGCAAAAGAGCAAGTTATATGTTGGGTATTTGGAATTATCAGTTGTGTATTTTGGACTTATGCTGCTTTTTATCTATATGACCTTTATGTAGATGCACTTCTTCAATTGTTCTATATTGTAATGAGTTTTATTGGAATTTACCAATGGTTATATGGTGGTGCCAAAAAGCAAAATCTTGAAATAACTTCTTTAACTACAAAACAACATATTTTAATAATTAGTGTGGGATTTATGCTTACGGGAATTGTAGGTTATTTTTTTGATACCTATACGCCCGCAGCAGCTACTTATATAGATTCATTTACGACTACATTTTCAATAATTGCCACCTTTTTAGTAATTCAAAAGAAGATTGATAATTGGATATATTGGTTTATTATTGATGCTGTCTATGTTTATTTGTACTGGATTAGAGAGGGATATTTGTTTTCCTTTTTATTTGTTGTCTACTTGGGGATTATTATTTTTGGTTACTTTGAATGGAAAAAGGAAGTCAAGACAGCTCAATAAAAAATAGGCGCAATAAATTTTTGATTTACTGTAATCAATTTCTTAAAGATAAAATTATTCTCTAATCAAGGAAGACTGTATAGGCAAACAAATAGCTTGAGGACACTCAATTCCTAATAAATAATCTTCTACTTCCCCTGAATAGGCGATTCCTAAAGCATCCAAATTTGGCTCATTACTTAATCGAACTCTAAAACCTAGTAATTGATTGAGCACTGTATTATCTGCAATATTGATTTCCAAATAAGGTAAAAATACACCATCTGCACCATCTTTAATATCTGTCGCTAGCTCGGTAAGATTATCAAAATCTCCATCTCCATTCCAATCTACCCAAGCAATTATATAGGCTGTATCACCGGTTGTATTCGTAACATTTAATGGTAATCTAATGGTCCCTCCTGGACGAGCATCCATAGAACTAAAAATACTCAATGCATCCTCGTCATCTATATTGTCAAGGTCGTCTCCTATTGCCAAATTATCAGGATGACCATCTACATCCATATCAACTGTATCTCCTAAAAATAATCCATCAATAATTAAATGACTAGGCCCTTCATTCGCTTTGAGTGTTTGATAATCCCTAACATTATGAGTGGTACTGGTAGAATCCGGTAAATCACCAAAGTCAAATTCTAAAGGTTTAAAACCAAAATCAAGATGATGTATTACAGGATGGGTCGTATCTGTAACTATTTCTATAAATGGGAAACCATCAAGTGCTGTAATTGGACTAGTAATGCTGCCAATACATCCATCTGAATCTATTAGATTGGAATCATGATGCCCCAGTAGTATCGCATCTTTTTTGGTTAATTGTAATTGAGTCCCATTCGTTTCTAAAATATTATTGGTCAACATAGAATTAATAGTGCCTACTAATACAATGTAATAAGTAGAATCTGGCAGTAAAGCTATATCCGACTGGGCGGTGTATTGGTTAATAACAGCATCATTAAAATAATACTGCCCATTAATATCCGTTGTATCTATTCCTACTAGTACGCCTTGATTATTATAGAGGTGGACGATAACGCTATCTATTGGAGCTTCACCAGCGTTCTGGAGACCGTCTTTGTTCGTATCTTCCCAGACATAATTTCCTATTTCTAAAGGAGGTGTACTCCCTAATGCCATAACATCTCCTAAACCTAAATTGGCACAAGTCCCAGGCTGTATAAATCGAACGGTGGTGCCATTATCTGAATTAAATGGAGTTGGCATAGCGGAGTTTTCCAAAGCAGCAGGAATAATATATTCAAGTCGATAAGTTTCTCCTGTTGTTAAACCCGTTAATAAAAATTCTCCATCATCATCTGAATATCCTGTTGCAATAATGGTATTATCATTGGCATAAGCAACGACTTGAATACCAGTAATCCCAACAGGGGGTGATTCGTTCATTAAACCATTAAAATTATCATCTTGCCAAATAGTGCCACCGATTTCTGTGTTTTCTAGCACATCGCAGATAGAAATGAAAGAACATACATCTAAATAAAATTCGTCCACATTAGGTCCTGGAGTGCCTGCATCTGCTACCAGTTCAAAAGTATTTACACCTGAATTGATGGCTATCGGATGCGATAAGGTGTTATAGTTGGTCCACGCCCCTGTTGAACTAAAAACATAGGTAACCGCAAAAACGCCATTTACATATAAATTTAAACTCCGAGTCGCAGAGCTCCCCAAGGCATACCGAATAACCATATTGGCGCTATCACTTAATGGGGTGTTTTCCGTCCAAGTTATTTTTATGTTACTGCCATTCCCACCCGGATAATCAGCAAATCCAGTTCCATTAAAACCTGGATGATTAGTACGGGTAGCAACACCACCACTATAAGTACCATCTTCAGCTTGGGTAACTAAATCTGTACAGGGAATATTGACATCTGCTGGGCAAGGAATGGGTCGATAGATTAAGATGGTATCTCCACAGGTTTGGGTAGTTCCATACCAGACTTTTAGAGTATCAAAAGCACCACCGTCGGCAGGGATATTCGGAATGGTTAGCGTATCGACTAAGGCAGTAGGCGTGTAGGTTTGACTCGGTTGACTATTTCTTTGATAAACGACTTCATCACTCAAGCCAGAATAGGTCACTATAATTTTCCAATCTGCCGTATAGGGACCACTTCCTGAACAATTCGCTGCATATACGGAATCGATTTGTACAGAATCTGTACATGGCATTAATATCGTTCTGGAGTTAGCATCCAAGGTAATACTAGGAAGTCCTTGAGTGCGCATTACTAAAGTGCCTACTATTAAGAGTAGGCCTATATAATTAATATTTAAAAAAGAACAGTTCATGTTATATTTAGAAATATGCTAAAAGCTGCCTTTAATTCTCTATATGGTAAGTTATACGTGTGGTTTAAAATTTTGTTAGACTAAATAGCTTCTTGTAAAAGAATTGGTCGGGGTACATTTATTATAAGTAAAGCGTTACCAACATAGCTATTTTTAGAAGGAATTAAATTGGTTTTTATAGATGCAAATGAAAAAGTGTTAAAATTCACCCCTTTTTTGAATGATTTTTGACAAAAAATTAAGTTTAAAATTAAGTTTATATTCACAATATACGTCAAATATTTCACAATAAATGTTTGTTTATCAGTTAATTATAAATATAATTACATTAAAAAATAATTCACAATAGTGTGTTTTTGTATTTTAAATAGGCTTGCTTTGCCTGTATCTTTGTAGTGTGTTAAGTAATTAACGCAAAAAGCTAATTAAAAGAATTAGCTAATAATTTTAGGATATGTTCATGGGATTTGAATTTAACAAGGCACTCTTTAGTGGGATTTAGAATGCCTTGTTAAAATTCATACTTTTAGAAAAAGAGGAAAACCTAAAATACTAACTAGATAAAAATTTTACTTTTAATATATAACGACCAAATAGAAAACTAAAGAATTAATTTTGGATATGTTCATGGGATTATAATTTG
>CAYMSC010000410.1:0-5994 GCA_964392805.1 uncultured Saprospiraceae bacterium | reverse complement strand
AGAAGAAGAGGAGGAAGAAGAAAATGAAGCGGACAATGACGTTGATGGTTTTCCAGATTTTTTCAACTGTGAAGCTTTGGGACTTGACGCAGCTGTTTGTACAGAAGATGCAGATGGAAATACTATTGAATATGCAAATGCTTGTGCAGCAATAGAAGCTGGTTTTAATTTTAATGAATTGAAATTTTGTAATGGCTTTGGTGACGGAGGTATTGGTGGTGGATTTAATTGTGAGGAATTAGGGTTGGATTTACCCATTAATGCTTGTGTAACAGATGCCGAGGGAAATGATATACAACTGCCACTTTGTGAAGCTTTAGCGGCAGGTTATCCAATAAGTCAAATAGAATTTTGTGAGGGTGCTATTGGAGACATAGATTGCGAAGAATTAGGCATAAATATTCCTGTTTGTGCAGCAGATGCCAATGGTGATTTAATTACCTATGCCACGCCTTGTGAAGCTTTAGCCGCAGGAATAGCCTTAGACGAATTAACTATTTGTGATGATATTTTAGGTGGTTTAGATTGTGAAAGTCTTAATTTAGAAGTGGACATTCCTGTTTGTGCAACCAATGAAGCAGGAGAACAAGTAGAATTCATGCTATGTGATGCCTTATCACAAGGGTTAGAATTGGAGGGCTTGACTTTATGTGAGGGTGCATTAGAGGATATAGATTGTTCAGGACTTGGGGTAAACCTACCTGTTTGTGCGGTGGATGCGGAAGGAAATGAAGTAAAATACGATAATCCGTGTGATGCTTTAGCCGCTGGATTGGGTATCAATGAATTGACTTTTTGTGACGGTTTGGTAGATGGTATTTTAGAAAATATAGATTGTGAAGAACTAGGATTAAATGGAGATATTCCTGTTTGTACGACCAACGAAGCAGGCGAACAAGTAGAATTTATGCTATGTGAAGCATTGAATGCAGGACTTGATTTAGATGGTTTAGAAATTTGTGAAGGCGCTTTAGATAGCATTGATTGTTCTCAATTACCAATCGATTTACCGGTATGTGGGGTTGATGCCAATGGCGTGGAATTCAATTATGACAATCCATGTGATGCCTTAGCCGCTGGATTAACACTTAATGAATTGACTTTTTGTGACGGTTTGTTTGATAATGTATTGGGCGGGTTAGATTGTGAGAGTCTTAATTTAGAAGTAGACATTCCAGTTTGCACCACTAATGAAGCAGGAGAGCAAGTAGAATTAATGCTTTGTGAGGCGCTTAGTCAAGGTTTGAATATCAATAGTTTGGATTTATGTGATGGCGCTTTAGACGGAATAGATTGTGCAGGTTTAGGGGTAGATTTACCAGTTTGTAGTGTGGATGCAGATGGGAATGAAGTGAAATTTGACAACCCTTGTGATGCTTTAGCCGCAGGAATTGCTATCAATCAAATATCCTTCTGCGAAGGTTTAGTTGGTGGCATTTTAGAGGGCTTAGATTGTGAAAATTTTGCATTCGATTTACCCGTAGCCGTTTGTGTACAAAATGAATTGGGCAACCAAGTAGAATTAAGTTTATGTGAGGCACTTAATCAAGGATTTGGTCCTGAAAATATTGAAATTTGTAATAATATTTTTGATGGTATAGACGAAAGTGATTGTGAAGGATATGGATTAAATGTTCCAGTTTGTGTAGTGGATACTACGGGTAATGCCCAAGAGTTTGACAATCCATGCGCAGCAATAGATGCAGGTTTTTCGATTGAAGAATTATCTTTTTGTGATAATTTATTGGAAGAGGCAATGAATGCTGCCTTTGGTGTCACTGATACAGAAGAAGCAGACCTTATTATCGAAAATGTTGCATTATACCCAAATCCAGCCTATACGAGCATTACTTTAGAACTAAATTTAGTAGATACTAAGCAATTTGAAGTGGAAATCGCTTCAATAAATAGTAATGCTATTTATAGACAAAAATACAATGCGAAAAATGGTATCAATATGACCCATTTGGATGTATCTTCGCTGAGCGCTGGCGTATATGTGGTAAGGGTTATTTCAGGTGGAGCAATCAAGACTTTAAAGTTTGTTAAGCAGTAGGCAACAAACAGCAAATTTAGACGAGTTATTAAGAATCATTAAAATACGGAGTATTATACTTTCAAGAATTAGTCTGTGAGGGTACTACTTTGAGGGAATCTTCAGTTGGAAGGTTCCCTTTTTTTATTAAACTTCCTCAAACCAAAGTTTCTCCTCCTCTTCTCCACCTTTATAATCGACAAAAATTTCCGTACCTGCTTTTGTTTTTTTCAAGCAATGAAACTGTAATACCTCCCCGTCAATATCTAAAACAATTTCTGCATTAGGCTTACTGGAATGGTTGTAAATAGAACCATAACCTAGTGGAATACAAGCAGCCCCTTTCGGCTCTGGCCAATTATAATAATAGTCATAAAAAATAGTTTTATCAATCAATTTTAGTTGAGCAGGAGGAATTATTATCAAAGGGCAATATTCAATAATATCTCCTTTATCAATATCTACTGCTGTAAATACACCTCTACCCCGCCCTTCTGATACCGCAATAAATAATCCTGGAATATGTAGCATTTTCTCATTGTTAGGTTCGTATAAGTAGTAAGATAAAAATAAATGCAGATTCTTTAAAGTCGAACGATTAGCTAAAACACTTAAAATGAATCGTTTATTTAACTAATCGTCCGACGAGAATCTCCATTTATTTTTATCGCGTTCCTAAGTATTATTTCAAGAGCTGAATAATTTTAAAGTATCAAAGTTAGACTTAGTAACGAGTAAACAATTGATAATTCTACAAGCCTCAAAAAATTATTTCCGTAGCCCCCCTTTCAACTCATCTTGCAAAACCTTCAAAGCAGCCCAATCTCCTTTAGCGGCAATAGCTGCTTGTTCTCCCCAAGTAGTAGGTTTGTGCATTCTAAATCTTGGTCCAGCTTTATCTAAGATACCTCTTAATCGAGTCACGCTACTCCTAGATAATTTAACAAAAGTATCAATACCATCTGCTTTTAATAACTGCTCAATTTTTACGCCGATGCCCTCAATTCTTTTCAGATTATCAGGTCGCTTTTTAGCAGTTGTTTTTCTAGTCGTTGTTGTTTTTGCTGGCACTTGCTTAGCTACTGTTTTTCTAACAGTCGTCGGCTTTTTAGCTACTGGTGCTTTTTTCACCGTTGTAGTTTTTCTAGTAATTGGCGTTTTCTTAGCCACAGGAGTTTTAACTGGTGCCTTTTTAGCAACTGGTTTAGCAGTAGGTGTACTCGCTTTTTTAGTAACCGTTGTCTTTTTAGTGACTTCAACAGGTTTTGTACTCGCTTTTTTAGGGGCTGACTTTTTGATAACAGTTGCTTTTGGTACCGTTACCTTTCTAATCACCACCTTTGTCTTCCCTCCTTTTTTGGCCACAACCGGAGTTGTCTTTTTGACTGCCTTCACTACTTGCTTAAACGATTTTTTAGGAGCTTTTATAAATTTCTTTTCAGTAGTTTTTTCTACTTTCTTAGCTACCACCTTTTTCTTTTTAGGTGAAATCAATTGAGCAATTTTAGCGATTGCTTTTTTACTTTTCTTGACTTCTTTTTTAGCTTTCTTTACTTCCTTTTTCAAAGGAATAATATGTACCTTACATTTTTTAATTTGCGCTTTTACAGCTTTCTTTTTTGTCTTTTTTTCAGCTTTTGCTTCTTTTAAATCTTTCTTTAGGTCTTTAAGTTTAGCTAAAAGGTCCTTTAATTTTTTTTTGGATAATTTCTTATTCTCTTTTCCCATTTTGAAATAGTTTTCTTTATAAATAATTATACACTTGAAATAAAAGTAGTCTAAAATATGCTGCCTAACAAGTTATTTGGAAATTTTCGCTTCTGACAATAACAGCATTAATGTCAATTGAGTAGACTTATATCCTTCTACATCTAACCACCATTCATTTAAAGAGTGGGCATTTCTCCCTACTCCACCTCTTCCAATAGTCACTGCTGGAATACCCATCGAGATAGGAATATTGGAGTTGGTTGACCCTCTTGATAATTGAGGTCTTTTTCCAAAAAAAGCGGTACAAGCCATCGCTCGCTGAATGATTGGTAAAGATTCGGAAAGTTCTCCCGAAGGTCTGTCTCCAATTTTTACTACATCTACGGTTAAAGGTTTACCTAAACGCTTAATTTTATTTTGAGCGTCCAATGCTTTTTGTACCGCTTCTTTCAAAATAACATCCATTGAATCCAGTCTGGCAGGACTTATGGAACGCATATCTATTTCCATAGTCGAAGAAAAAGGGATAGAATTGATGGACGTTCCCCCACTAATCACCCCTACATTATAACTTGTTTTAGGTCCATAAGCCGTAAAAGCATCTGCTGCTTGAACAAAATGATGTATTGCTGTTCCCAAAGCATGATGTGGATTGGCTAAACCAAAAGCCCCCCATGAATGTCCACCAGGACCATTAAAAGTAATTCTATATCGGTGAGACCCTAGCCCTTGATTATTTACTCGACCAATTGCCCCTCCGTCAATCGCAATCCATGAATCTATTTTAACTCCTTTTTCACTAAATAAATGTTTGACACCCCGTAAATCGCCTAAACCCTCCTCTCCTACCGAAGCAACAAATAAAACATCGTGTTCCGTTGTTATCTTTGCCTCATTCATCACTTGTAACACCCGCAATAGCATCGCTAAGCCACGCGTGTCATCGGCTGCACCTGGTGCATAAATCGTATCTCCACGCATCTTTACTTTTACGTCGGTTCCCTCTGGAAAAACAGTGTCTAAATGGGCATCTAAAGCGACTATTTTGTCTCCTTTTTTTCCTTTTCTTATTGCCAACACATTCCCTACTTCATCTATCCAAATCGAATCAACGCCTACTGCTTTCATCATTTTTAAAAACTGAGCAGCTCTTTTTGCTTCTTTAAATGGAGGGGCTTCTATCTCGGTAAGTAAAATATGATCAGCTAATGTCAGCGACCGCTGATTTTCTATTAATTCAAAAGCTTTTTTTACGCATTTCTTTTTGGCTAATGTTCGAATTTCGTCTTGATAGGCTTTTTCTATAACGGCTACTGCCTTTGCTTTTTCTTGACTAAATCCAGTTATGGTGTATAGGAGTATTAAGAAAAGTATTGAATATTTCATAAAAGCTAAAATTGAATGGCTGGTATGCCGTTAGTAATTGCACCAAAAATAGTAAAAATATTTTCGTCTAGTGAAAACGTCCGTTTAATCTATCAAAATATCGGATGCTGTTTGATAACCGACAGGTCTTATTAAAAAGTATTTTGTCGTTAATTTAGAATAAATTAAGAAATTGACTATTGAAAGCATATTTAATGATTATCAAACTATTTTGAAATTATTAAAGACAATCGCTAATAGAAAATCTATTCTAATCATAAAGGAAAAGAAATAGATTAGGGAAAACGAAAAAAATAACCTGTGCAAAAAAGAACACAGCCTGCTCCGAAACTTCGGAGACCTAGAGCAAATCAAGTAAAGAAACCGTTGGCTCTCCCACCCGAAAGCGGTTCACAAACAGCGTTTGTTCATATTAAATCCGTGTTCCAATCCTCCTAGCATTAGGCCTAGCAAGTCGGAAGTTTGCAATCAACCTATAAAAGTCCTACGGCTCGTTAAATCAAGTTTGCTCGACCATTAGTTTTTTAAGTATTTAATTTTTTATATCTGTTTTTTGTGCCTAAAAGGAAAATGATGTTATATTGGGAAAAATAGTAATTTTTGAAAAATTAACTAACTAAGAAAATTTTATCTGAGTAAAATTTTATTTTTCCAAAATAAATTAAAAAGAGGGCTACTTAATTGGGATAAACCATCAAAAAATAAAATAAACTTATGTCAAAATACGACCTTAATGATCCTACCGATGTAGATATTATGAAAGCCCAATTCGATATGTACACAGCAGAAGAATGGGAGGAATTTATCGAATTAGCTGAGGAAGATAAAATGGGCTACAAAAATATAAATATCCTTAAAACCGC
>CAYMSC010000409.1:0-6002 GCA_964392805.1 uncultured Saprospiraceae bacterium | reverse complement strand
TTATTCAACATTTCTTATGATTCGTATCTATAAAAATCTATAATCGTTTCTATTTTTCTATCATTACTTAGTTCTGGTGCAAAATCAAATAATATTGGGTAAATATCAAATTCTTCGGTCAATGCTTCGGCTAAAACATCGATAGCTTCTTTTTGTTGATTCATTTTAAATAAGCAAGCTGCTTCACAAAATAAAAATTCTGTTCCTACCGTATTTTCCTTAGCTTCTTCTATTAATTCTAAAGCATCCTTATAGGCTTCTTCTTTGATTAGAAATGCCGCATATTTAATCCAATAGCTTGCTTGTTCTGGAACTAATTCCATTGCTTTATTAAAATAATAGTAGGCTTTTTCTTTTCTAGTTAAAGTGGCATAAACTTCTGCCAAGGCTATAAAATATTCTTCTCTGCCTCTTTCTATTTCTAATGCTTTTTTTAGGTATATCACTGCTTGACTCCATATTTTTTCTTGAGCAGCGCACTGACCTAGGTGAAAATAAACTTCATCGTTTATTTCATCCATTTTGATAGAACGCTTATAGAATTCCTGAGCAACATCAAGTTTACCTAAAAACTGATAACATTGACCAATCTTAAAAAATAATTCACCATCAGGTAAAATGTAAGCTAGTACTTCTTCATAGCAATCTAAAGCTTTTGCATAGTCTTGAATTTCCATGCACAGCTCCGCACAATGTCTGTAAGCCGATTCAAACTCCTTATCTATAATAAAAGCATATTCGTAGGCTTCTATTGCGGCTTCATAATTGCCATAGTACGTATGCGCATGACCTAAATTATACCAAGCCTTTTCATTATAAGGAGCATGGTCTATCAAACTATTGCAAAGAACAATACTTTCGTCAAACTTTCTTGACATTTCTACGGATAACCAAATCCTATTCATCGCTTCTTTATGCGATGGATTGAACGTCAATGTTTGTTTCCATGAATTAAACACAGCGTCATATTGCTGTAAATGTTCAAAGATAATTCCTTCGGAAAAGAAAATATCGGCTAATTGATTTTCATTACCTATATTATTATCTATGTGACAAGCGTTTTTTAATTCTTGTATGATAGATAGGGCATGACCATAGTCTCCAAATAAACCAAGAACCTCTGCTTTGATAAGCTTGACTTCGTAATCACTTGGAGATAATACCTCCGCCTGTTGAATGGCATTCATCGCTTCGACCTGCTGCTTTTGCTTAGCTAATAATTCTGCTTTCTTGCAATATAAGTTTGTTGAAGACAAATATTGATTTAATGCCTGATTAACAACTGCCAAAGCTTGGTCTATTGAACTTTCGTTTTCGTAGTAATTTATAATTTGAGAAAATACCGTTTCCTCAAAAAATACTACCGTTCCTTTTTGTGACATAGCCTCATACGCTAAAATAAGGTTATCTACAGTGTGTTGTTTATTGTAATTGTGTTGACGCATAGGTAGTTTATCATGATTTTTGATGCCATAAAGGTACATAAAAAACCTATTATTCTGCTATCTAAAAATGAAAATAATTTACTTGTATTTAAGTAAAAAAAATATTTAAATTCTGATAATTAGTCTAAAATATTATTTATCAGTGTGTTATAAATTCTATTAAAAACATAATATTTTTTTAAAAATTTATATCTCTTTGAGAAAAAATATTAAATTTTTTTTATTAAAATATTTTCAAAATCAATTTGTTATTTGCGATTTAATAACAAATAAAAAATAATATTTATTGTTTATGACTTCTAAATATGTGACATTGTTTTAATACCATTTTGACCAATTTCTCTATTGTTAATTCCGCTTACTTTTCAAAATATACCACTTACTTGATTTAATTACTTGTATACGTCGTTTAAAAAAGAGCTTTTTTTCTGGATTTCTATCCAATAAATAGACTTTTTTTAGGTGTTTTCATTAGGGCGAACGAAAAGTCGTTTTTATAATATGTAAACGACTGATAAAAGTTGAAAACTTTTGAAATATTGGTTTGAAGATGCAATCTTCAAACATCGCTCCTAGTTTTTTCAATGAATTACACATTACAATTTTGACTTTTCGTTTGCCCTAGTGTTTTCATACAAATGTGCTAAAAGTATAGGAAAGTGATATTATATAATACCGTAAAGCTTAGATACTTTTTTAAAAATTGCTAATAATACTATACCCTAAATGCAGAAAAGTCAGTAATTAACCATATCACATTTTTTGAAATTTGAAACGATTTAGCAAACAATAGGGCTTATTTTTTTTAAGCCCTGAAAATAATTTTTGCATACTCTAGAGCTTCCAGAACTCCAAGTTCTGGAAGCTCTTAACCATTGCTAATAGGTATTATTTTTTCCAGAGTTGTCTGCTTATTAAACCTTTCTTCATTTAGAAAGTCTAACTGATAGAAACCTTTAAAAATACATTATTGAAAGAATCATTCGATATGCAAATTTTGTCATTAGTTCGAGACCCTGCTCGTATGGAGGAAGGATTCAGGCTTTTGCTACAACAATATCAGCAACGACTTTATTGGCATGTAAGAAGATTGGTAGGTGAGCATGAGGATGCTAATGATATTTTGCAAAATGTGCTTTTAAAAGTTTACCGGAATATTCACAATTTTAAAGGCAAAGCTCAATTATATACTTGGCTCTATCGAATTGCTACGAACGAAACGCTAACATTTTTAAACAAAAAAAAGAAGAAAAATGCTATTTCATTAGAACAAGAAATGACCAATTTAGCGCATACCCTCCAAGCAGATGAATACTTTGATGGTTCGGCAGCACAATTAAAACTTCAACAAGCAATTCTAGGGTTGCCTGAAAAACAAAAACTAGTTTTTTTGATGCGTTATTTTGAAGGATTGCCTTATCAAGAGATGGCTATAATTTTAGAGACTTCTGTTGGTGGACTGAAAGCATCTTATCATCATGCCGTAAAAAAAATAGAAGCTTTTATAAAAGAAAATTAGGAACGATAAAAAATAAACTAAGTAACGATGAAATAATAAGTCCGTCAATTTCGACGAGTTTATTTTGTTTCCAGTTTTGCTTAAAAATCTTTGCATAGCAGGGCTACGGAAATATTTTTTAAGTAAAAATGATGAACAAACACCGTTTGTGAACCGCTTGGCATAAAGGAGTGCAAGCTCCTGAACCGTGAAACGAATGGGACTGCTATGATGCAGAAACCGTCCAAATGACGGAGTTATTGTTTTACCGTTACTAAATGTAGCTTTTATTTTTTGTCAACATTTAATGCAAGACAATAATGAAAAATAAAAAAGAGATACAAACGGAATTAAAGAAATTGGCTCCGCTTCTTGCAGAACTCAGGAAGGAGGACACAGGAATGAAAATACCTGAACACTATTTTGATTACTTGACAGAAAGTGTCATGGAGCAGGTAGCTTTGATTCCTAAGCCTTCTGTATCAACACCTCCCATTAATAAACAGCCTACTTGGTATGCCTTTTTGTTTAATAAACGAATACTGAGTGGCTTAGCTATGATTTTACTTTTATTGACAGGTGCCCTTTTTTTTAGAAATCAACCAGTATCCGAGCTAAAGTTGGTCGAAATTTCTTCAGAAGAGGCGGCTACTTATATTGCTGCACATTTGGAAGATTTTGAGACCTCCTTGTTTATTGACGGAGATTTTATAGAAGAAATAGAAGAAATAGAAATAGAAGCAGCAGAAATTGATTTATATTTGGATGAAATGATTGAAGAATTGGATATAGAAACTTTAGAACAATTGCTCTAAAGAACGACGAAAAAATAAGTTAGTCGTTTTAAAAATAAGTTTTTTTTCTAATGGGTTGAAAACCTATGAGAAAAAAACTCAATTTTAAAACCAGAAGACTAAGTTCTTTTTTCATCAATATTAAAATTGATAAAAAATAAAACTAATATTTAGAATATGAAAAGGAAATTTATTGGATTTATAGCCTGTATGTTTTTGATTACTTCAATTGGTATGGCTCAAAAAGACAAAATTCAAGAAAAGGTTAAAGTAAGAAGAATCGCTTTTATTACTGAAAAATTACAACTTACACCAGAAGAGGCACAGTTATTTTGGCCTTTGTTTAATGATTTTCAAAAGAAACGTAGAACAATACAGAAGACTTATCGAGGAAAGTTTAATTTTAGCTTGATGTCAGATGCAGAAGTTGCTTCACAACTCGACCGTCAACTAGAGAAAGAGGAGCAGTTATTAATTCTGAAAAAAGCATTTATCGGTGATTTAAGGAATGTTTTGCCTGTCAGAAAAATAGCTATGTTATCAGAGACTGAAAAACAATTTAAAGAATGGATGCTTGCGCAAGTTAAAAAACGAAATACAGAGAAGAGATAGTCAAACATAATAAAATTAGATGGCACAGCATAAAAAATCAGGTAACAAGCCTTATAATAAAAATCGCAATAACGATAACCGAAATAATAACCGAAATCGTGATGATAATCGAAATCGGAATAACCGGAATGACAACCGCAACCGGAATGACAACCGTAATCGAAATGATAATAGACAAGGGCAACAACAAGATGGCCAAAGACAAGATAATGCACCTAAAAAAGAGACGCAATCTAAAACAGAATCAAGTAATGATTTAATTATTTTTATTGTTTTCTTAATCGCTTTAGCAGCCTTCTTTTTGGTTAATAAATTTTATTTGGCGCCTAAAAAAAATAGCCTCTATGGCATAACCAACCCCAAATTTATGAAAGAAGGAAAACTAACTTTTTTAGATGCACAATCTGAAAAAGTAATTATTGGAATTGATATAGAGATTGCTAAATCTTCTTATGAAATAGAAAGGGGTTTGATGAATCGTCAATCTTTACCTTTAAATGGTGGGATGCTTTTTATTTTTGATAACGAACATTACCGTACTTTTTGGATGAAAGATACCTACTTATCTTTAGATATTATTTTTTTAAATGCAGAAAAAGAGATTATTCGTATTTGTAAAAAAGCAAAACCTTTATCGCATGCTTCTATTCCCTCGGGTGGCAAAGCGATGTATGTGGTGGAAGTATTGGCCGAATTTACAGATGCTTATAATATACGGGTTGGAGACCATATTGAATTTACAGAATAAGATTTAAAGGTAGGCTGTTCAAAATTTCAAACTGTTTCTTGCCGTGTTAAAAAATACATTTTCAAATTTTTCTTCACAATTCTAATGCTGTATAGTCATTTATTTATTTTTTTCATATTAAAATAAAATATGTTGGCATCCTTTTTGGAAAAAGGGTAGTAGTAGCCTATTTAATGCGCTACTTTTTTAACTCTCCATTCTAGAACTATATTTTATTAGTTCGTTCATTTCCCCTTTATCATTTTTCTGATTTGTGACAATAATGTATTGTTGTTGTCTAAAACATAACTTTAATATCTAATTTGTTGGTATTAAGGCTAGATTTCTCTTTCTTAGTATTAAGGAAACGTTCATTCGTTGCTTCTTGATAAATAAATTAGGCTAAAATAATTAAAACATGCTATTTGAAGATAATACTGGTATTTTTAAAGATATTAGATTTTGGTTATTAATTGTGGCGTTAATTACATTAATTGTTATCGTTGGTCGAAGCTATTTGACTAGTATATAATAAATGCCCTATATTATACTTCATCAGGCTAAGATTTAAACTTTTTGAAGGAACCTTTTGTCCTTGTACTTCAGCTATTTTAGCCTAATAACAAAGGCTATCAGCCGAAAAATAACTTTGTACAGAAACAAAATATCCTCCTCAAAATTGTTCAACTCCTAACCTAATGAAGTATATATTCCGAATCAGCTAACTTGGTCTCCACCAGCTGGTGGCATCTCGTTTTTCGCTCGGCTGTTCAAAAAAATATAATTACTTGACAAATCTTGACACTCCAATAGCACTTGATCTAACCAAGTCTCATCTATCCCTAGTACGACTTTGAGTTTCTGCTATGAATCCTTGTTAGCAAGGACCAATATTAAATAAAAACATTAAAATATTTTGCTAACTA
>CAYMSC010000408.1:0-6009 GCA_964392805.1 uncultured Saprospiraceae bacterium | reverse complement strand
TCTGACTTCTGACCTCTTTTCAAAATCACTCTTTTATCCCGTTTGGAGTATATAAGAGATTTAGCTTGCATATTGATTTATAGCATATTTTTGAGTAAGTTTACTGAAAAAATCTACTATGTACAGAGAAATACTGAAGCCTATCGTTCGCTCACCAGAATTACCTCAAATTCTAAAAGAACTGTACGAATATTGGGAACAAGAGCAAGCCCGTAGAAAAGAATTCTACGATTGGGTAACGCCTGAAATAAAAGCTGAATTTATTGATGGCGAGGTGATTGTGCATTCTCCTGTTCGTAGTCGACATAATGTCGTATTGAAATTAATACTTCGGATTGTTGATATTTATGTAGAAAAACGAAACTTAGGTTATATCGGTGTTGAAAAAATAATGTGTCGATTTCCTCGTAATGACTATGAGCCAGACATGTGTTTTTTTAATCAAGCAACCTCCACTAATTTTACAGATGAACAGACCATTTTTCCTGTTCCACAACTTATTGTAGAAGTCCTCTCAGCAAGCACTGAAAATAGAGATAGAGGGGTGAAATTTAAAGATTATCAAGCCAATGGTGTACAAGAATATTGGATAGTCGATGCTTATACCAATGTTTTGGAACAATATTTACTTAAAGACGGCGAATTTGAACTCCATCAGAAATTCAATAAAGCTAAACAGGTGCTTTCTTCCACAGTGATTAAAGATTTTGAAGTGCCTGTTGGTGCTTTTTTTGATGCGTCTACTAATTTGGATTTTTTGAAAAATCTATAATATATGATTGCAGATATTAATCAACTTTTTTTAGCAAAAAATATACGGTTCTTTGACAATTTTTGCATTTCATTCGGATGGTTGACTTCAGTCAACCTGTAGACATCTTTATATTTCAAGCATTTCAGGTTGACTGAAGTCAACCATCCGCTCCATTTTGCAAAAATTGTCAAAGAGCCAAATATACTTAGCCCTAAATCAATACCATCCCATAATTATAGCATCCAAAATATGAAAATCCTTGGCATTTCTGCCTTTTACCACGATTCCGCAGCAGCCATCACCCATAATGGACACATAATTGCCGCCGCACAAGAAGAACGCTTCACTCGAAAAAAGCAAGATGCTACTTTTCCCACCAATGCCGCAAAATACTGTTTAGAAGAAGCAGGCTTTAATATTGATGAATTAGATGCCATCGTTTTTTATGACAAACCTTTATTAAAATTTGAACGACTTTTAGAAACCTATTATGGTTTTGCACCAAAAGGACTACGTTCTTTTTTAATGGCAATCCCTGTATGGTTAAAAGAGAAAATGTTCATCAAACGATTAATTCACGAAGAATTAAGTAAGGTCGGTAGTTATAATCAAAAAAAAGTAAAACTACTCTTTCCTGAGCATCATTTATCGCATGCCGCTAGTGCTTTTTATCCTTCTCCTTTTGACAAAGCGGCGATTGTAACAATGGACGGTGTCGGAGAATGGGCGACTACTTCTATTGGTTTAGGTGATGGTCGTAATATTGAATTATTAAAAGAATTAAAATTTCCCCACTCTATTGGGCTATTATATTCTTCTTTTACCTATTTTTTAGGTTTCAAAGTCAATTCTGGTGAATATAAACTCATGGGTTTAGCCCCTTATGGTAATCCTAAAGCAGTCGAAGTTGCGCAATTTATAACTACTATAAAAAAAGAATTAATTGATTTAAAACCAGATGGCTCGCTTTGGTTAAATCAAGCTTATTTTAATTATGCGACTGGATTACGCATGGTAAAAGATGCCAAATGGGCTAAATTATTTGGCTTTCCCAAAAGAACCCCAGAAAGTCCACTAGAACAAAAACATTGTAATCTCGCCTATGCCATCCAGCAAGTAACCGAAGAAATTGTTTTAACAATTGCGAAAGAAGCAAAACGAATAACAGGCGCAAAAAATTTATGTCTCGCTGGAGGGGTCGCTTTAAATTGCGTTGCCAATGGAAAATTATTAAAAGCCAATATTTTTGATAAGGTGTTCATCCAACCTGCCGCAGGAGATGCAGGCGGTGCTTTGGGGGCTGCATTAGCCGCCCATCATCTTTATTTTGAGCAAGAAAGAAAAACGACGACCAATCAAGATGCCATGCAGGGCAGTTATTTAGGCCCCGCTTATTCTAATAAAGAAATTGAATTGACCGCTAGAAAATATAAAGCCCCTTTTCAAAAAATAGACAATTATAATGAATTAGCAGAAATCGTTGCAAAGCATATTGCCGATGGAAAGGTCGTCGGCTGGTTTCAAGGTAGAATGGAATTTGGTCCAAGAGCATTGGGCAACAGAAGTATCTTAGGAGACCCTCGAAATGAGGAAATGCAAAAAAAATTGAACCTAAAAATTAAATATCGAGAAAGTTTTAGGCCCTTTGCGCCTTCTATTTTAGCGGAAGATAGAAAAGATTTTTTTGATTTAGACACCGATTCTCCCTACATGCTTTTAGTAGCAGATATTGCTGCGACAAAAAAAGCAAAACTTCCAGCTAATTATTTTAACTTGCCCTTGATGGAACGCTTATACATCCAACGTTCGGATATTCCAGCGGCTACGCATATTGATTTTTCCGCTAGAGTCCAAACGGTTCATCAAGGCACCAATCCTCGTTATTGGAATTTGTTAAAAGCGTTCAAACAATTAACAGGTGTCGGCGTATTAATTAACACCAGTTTTAATGTTCGTGGAGAGCCGATTGTTTGCACGCCCGAAGATGCCTATCGTTGTTTTATGCGTACGGAAATGGATTATTTAGTGATTGGTGATTATCTTTATGATAAAACCACTCAACCTGAATGGGAAAAGACCGATAACTGGCAAGAAGAATTTGCGTTGGATTGAGGAAGGGGTTTAAGGGTTTAGGGGTTTAGAGGTATAGAGGTTTTCTTCACCCTAGAACCAATTATTTAAGCCAACAGAAAATATGATTCCCTTATTATTATAAAAATCGTGGCCATTCTGTCTCCATTAATGACTCAATGACCATTGACTTAATGACTTTTATCATGGAATTTTTAAGAGACTTAGGAAGGTTTTTAATGGAGCGCAAAAAGTTTTGGTTAGCGCCTATTATATTGGTATTGCTATTATTGGGTGTCCTTTTAGTGATTGGAGGAGGTAGTGCCGCAGCACCATTTATCTATACCTTGTTTTAATCATTATCATTTTGCCAAGGAAGCTCTCTCATAAGTCATTTCTTGAAAATAGTGTCAAATAAAATTCTAGTTTTCTCCTTTGCATGATGTATTTCCCCCTCTGGAGGGGGTTAGGGGGAGGAAATCTACATTTTGTTCGGTTTCCTAAATTTTCATTTTTACTTATGAGATAGCCTGGTAAATTCAATTCGCTTTTCCAATGACCTTTACCTCAAATCGGGAAAAACATTTAGAAACCTGCCTAGTCATTAGCACAGGTCTAGTTATTGCTTATTTTTTCTTCCATCATCCTTGGCTATTATACCTAGCTGCGGCCATAGGTATCATTGGCGCATTCGTTGATAGTATCGCTAAATGGATTCATTGGGGCTGGTATAAAATTGCGGAAATAATGGGTGGCATTATGTCTAAAGTATTGCTCTCTTTAATCTTTTTTGGCTTTTTGTTGCCGCTTGCGCTACTCTATCGACTTTTTAGTAACGACAATAGTCTACAGTTGACCAAAAAGGAAGAAGGGTCTTATTGGACTGTCCGAAATAAAAAGTTTGAGCAAGGGGATTTGAAGGATATGTGGTAGGATGCGTTAAAACCAATCCGCTTCTGAAAGATTATCATAAACCCTTTTAATCCCTGTTTCTAAAGCAATTTGAGCGGTCCAACCCAAAGCACTTAATTTTGTTACATCCGTCAATTTTCTAGGTGTCCCATCAGGTTTGCTAAGGTCGTGAACGATATCTCCGTCAAAACCAACAATCTTTTTTATCATCAAGGCTAAATCTTTAATCGCAATATCTTTCCCCGTACCAATATTGATTAAACCTGCTTCATTGTAATGTTCCATCAAAAATAAACAAGCATCCGCCAAATCAGCTACATGCAAAAATTCACGTTGAGGCTTTCCTGTTCCCCATATCGTCACCTGTTTCAAACCTTGTTTTTTTGCGGCATGAAATTTTCTAATCAAAGCGGGTAGCACATGAGAATTGGCTAAATCATAATTATCATTCGGTCCATATAAATTAGTTGGCATCACCGAAATAAAGTTGCAGCCATATTGCGCTCGATAAGCATCACACATTTTGATACCTGCAATTTTAGCGATGGCATAAGGTTCGTTTGTTGGTTCCAAAGGACTGGTCAACAAAGCGGATTCTTGCATCGGTTGAGTTGCCAATTTAGGATAAACACAGGTAGAACCAAAAAATAATAACTTTTTTACCTCCTGCTGATAAGCCGCATGAATCACATTGCTTTGAATCATCAAATTATCATAGATAAATTGTCCTCGGTAGGAATCATTCGCTAAAATACCCCCTACTTTTGCTGCTGCTAAAAAAACATAAGCGGGTTTTTCTTTCGCAAAAAACTGGTTCACGGCCTGCTGATTCCGTAAATCTAATTCACTAGACGTAGCCGTCACCAAATTGGTAAATCCTGCTTGCTTTAATTTACGCACCACTGCTGAACCTACTAAACCTCGATGCCCCGCAATATATATTTTGGCATTTCTCTCCATAACTATTCAATTGTCTTATTCTGAATTTATTAGTATTGATTTAATAGGACATCGAGTCCTAACCAATCAAAAAAGGGGGTAAAGGGGAACAAAAAATAGATTTTTAAAAATCTATTTTTTGTTCCCCTTTAATCCCTTTCACAATTTTTGTCGTTCGATACGACAAAAATTGTTAGGAACGCCTAGGTTAGAAGTTTTATGCACCTCTATTCATACTCATTCTTTATTTTAAACCCTGCTTCTTTTAGCAATTGATTTCTTTTAAATAAAGCGACATCCGCTAAAACCATCTCTTTGACCAATGTTTGCACATCGTATTTGGGTTCCCAATTAAGTTTAGTCTTTGCTTTGGTAGCGTCTCCTGTTAAAGTATCTGTTTCGGAAGGTCTAAAATAATTGGCATCTACTTTTACTAAAATAGTCCCTTCTGCAAAAGGGCATATTGTCCCTACTTTATCTAAAAAACGAACCGTATCTATCTTTTCCAAAATACCAACCTCCGCAACTCCTTGTCCTTTAAAAATTAGCTCCATTCCTAATTCTTTAAAAGCATGCTTCGCAAAATCTCGCACGGTAGTTGTCACGCCTGTTCCAATCACCCAATCCTCTGCGGTTTCGTGTTGCAATATTTTCCACATGGCTTCCACATAATCCTTCGCATGCCCCCAATCTCTTGCGGCATTCAAATTGCCTAAAAATAATTCTTTTTGTAAGCCCAAAGCCATTTTGGCAACTGCTCTTGTAATCTTTCGGGTAACAAAAGTCTCTCCTCTTAATGGGCTTTCATGGTTGAATAAAATCCCATTGCAGGCAAATATATCATAGGCTTCCCGATAATTCACCATTATCCAATAGGCGTATAACTTAGCCACCGCATAAGGTGACCGAGGATAAAAAGGCGTATTTTCATTTTGTGGCGTTTCCACTACTTTTCCATATAATTCAGAAGTAGACGCTTGATACACCTTCGTCTTTTTGCTGAGCCCCAATAACCTTACCGCCTCTAATACCCGTAAGACTCCTACCCCATCGACATCTGCTGCATATTCTGGTGCATCAAAACTCACTTTCACATGAGACATTGCCCCCAAATTATAAATTTCATCGGGCTGCACTTCTTGAATAATCCGAATGATATTGGTGGCATCGCTTAAATCTCCATAATGCAAGATTAATCGTCGATTATCGACATGTGGGTCTTCATAGAGGTGGTCGATACGTTGGGTATTAAATAAAGAACTTCTTCGCTTGATGCCGTGTACTTCGTAGCCTTTTGCCAACAGCAATTCGGTTAGGTAGGCCCCGTCTTGTCC
>CAYMSC010000407.1:0-6009 GCA_964392805.1 uncultured Saprospiraceae bacterium | reverse complement strand
CAAATCTAATACAGTAACCGTTTTATCTGTGTATTTTCTAAAAGAAAATCAGTGTCCAATCCTATCTAGTTGGGTAGGTTATTTTTTACCACTTCCCTAAACAGGGGGGGGAAATTAATTATTGGGTTTTCTTTCGGAATAGTTCTTCAAAATCAGGGCTTTCCGTTTGCATCCATTTATCCCAAAAAGTAAAGTATAAGCCATAATTCACTAGAAACTTAGCATGGTGCTGACTATGATGAGTTGCACCAATCAGCCATTTTCCAAGCCAATGTTTTTCAAAACCTTTAGGATAAATTTCAATATCTAAATGATTTATAGTAGCAGAAACAGTCATAATCACTAACATCAGCATGACCATAGAAAAGTGCATCGGTAAAAATAAAATAATAAAAGGCACTACAAAAGCTTGCAAAATAGATTCGAGAGGGTCAAAAGAAAAAGCCGTCCAAGGGGAGGTTACGATACTATCATGGTGAATTTTATGAACCAAACGGTAAATCTTAGGCCGATGCATCCAACGATGTAGCCAATAATAATAAGTTTCGTGAATAAATAAAGCGATAAATAGACTGAGGGGTAAGTAAAAAATAGAATATTTATAAGGGTCGATATATATCGTACTATGTCCTGATTGCCACATCCAAACAATGCCCACACCCGAAAGGGCAAAGATAAAAGAAGTCAAAGCAGACCATTTTATTTCTTGCCAAGACTGTCCTTTGGGGCGGAACATTTCACTAATCTTTCTAGAAAGAAATTTATCTTTAAAAATGATATAGAACAAGCCAACAAATAAGCCCGAAACAAAAACGTACCTCAAAAATACGACTAAACTCAAAGAAATAATAAAGGCCATTACTGCCGTTAAATCTGAAAAATCTACGAGTTGTGCTACTTCCATCTAAATTCGTTTTTAATAAAATCTTAGCTCTTTCAGTCTCTAGCCTAAAGGTTCAAAAATAATCGTTGCCAAAGGCGGAATTTTAATGGTCAAGGATGTATTTTTTCCATGCCAGCCAAAATCATTCACCCTCAGTATCCCTTCATTCTTAATATTACTTCCACCATATTTTAAGTCATCACTATTCAAAATCTCTTTCCATCGGGTGCCTCCATAGGGAACTCCAATATTAAAAAAATCCTGAGCAACAAGTGTGAAATTACAAACAACCAATTGAGGTTTATGTTCCGAATCTCCTTTTCGTAGATAAGCAATCACACTATTTACACTATCTTTATTTGAAATCCATTCAAAACCATCTGGCGAAAACTGTTTCTGGTAAATTGCTGGTGTACCTTTATAATAGATATTCAAGTCTTGAATCAATAGTTGAATCCCTTTATGAGCATCGTCTTCAGTAAGCCACCATTCCACCCCCTTTTCAATACTCCATTCTGTAATTTGCCCAATTTCATTGCCCATGAATAGCAAATTCGTTCCGGGATGGGTAAACATATAAGCATACATCAATCGGAGATTAGCAAATTTCTGCCATCCATCACCGGGCATTCGGTCGATAATTGCGCCTTTTCCATATACCACCTCATCGTGAGAAAGGGGTAGCATAAAATTCTCGGAAAACCCATAGACCAAACTGAAAGTAATTTCATTATGATGATACTGCCGATGAATAGCATCTCGCCCAAAATAATTTAAGGTATCGTGCATCCATCCCATCATCCATTTCTGACCAAAACCCAATCCTCCCGTATAAGTAGGTCGAGAAACACCAGACCATGAAGTAGATTCTTCCGCTATAGTCACTACATCAGGGAATTCTTTATAAACTGTCTCATTAAATTCTTTAAGAAAAGAAACCGCATCTAGATGCTCATTCCCTCCATATTCATTTGGAATCCACTCCCCTTCTTTTCGAGAATAATCTAAATAAAGCATAGAAGCCACCGCATCTACTCTCAGTCCATCTATATGATATTTATCTAACCAAAATAAAGCATTAGAAATCAAAAAA
The DNA here is from genome assembly GCA_964392805.1 of uncultured Saprospiraceae bacterium. Lineage (GTDB taxonomy): Bacteria > Bacteroidota > Bacteroidia > Chitinophagales > Saprospiraceae > JAFMDF01. The sequence goes on along the minus strand of CAYMSC010000407.1, from coordinate 4,033 downwards.
GAACGGACTTCTAGTCTACCATAATTAAAAATTAAGCTTTTCCAATCGGGATGGAAGCCCAATTTAGGGTCGGCATGTTCATATAAACAAGACCCATCAAATTTTCCTAAACCATGTGCATCTTCTGGAAAATGAGAAGGTACCCAATCCAAAATCACACCGATACCTACTTGGTGGAAAGCATCAATCAATGCCATAAAATCTTGAGGTGTCCCAAAACGACTAGTCGGCGCAAAATAACCCGTAATTTGGTAGCCCCAACTTGGAAAATAGGGATGCTCCATGATTGGCATAAACTCCACATGAGTAAAGCCCATTTCTTGGACATAGGAAACCATTTCTATAGCCATTTCTTGATAACTCAATGACTTATCACTAGCTAATTTTCTCCAAGAGCCGATATGTAGCTCATAGACAGAATAAGGTTGTGCCTTTCCTGCTAATGATTTTCGATTATTCAACCATTCTTTATCTTTCCAATCATAATCTAATTGCCAAGTAATCGAAGAAGTACTCGGTGGCACTTCCCAGAAAAGAGCAAACGGGTCTCCTTTTTCTAATAATTGCCCATCTGCTGTCTCTATACAATATTTATACAATTCTCCTTTTCCAACAAAGGGGATAAAGCCTTCCCAAATTCCAGAACTATCCCATCTAGGAGACAAATAATGGGTTTGTTTGTTCCAATCGTTAAAATTACCAATCACTGTAACAGATTTTGCACTCGGTGCCCAAACTGCAAATTGTGTCCCCCACTGATCATCTACTTCAATCACATGACTACCTAGTTTTTCATACAATTTAAAATGTTTGCCAGACCGAAAAAGACCAATATCAAAATCACTTAATAAACTATGATTGATTACTTTTGACATATATTTACTTTCACTAAAAGAAAATGGAAATAATAATGACTAAAAAAAATGAAGAAACATAATGAATAGTTATTATTTCATCAGTAAAACAAAAGGCAACTTAGTCTATTTACTACACTTATCAAAATAATAAAATATGAATATATCCGTAGAGATTAGTATGTATCCACTTACAGAAAATTACGAATCACCTATTATTAAATTTATTGAGCAATTAAACCAATATGAAGACTTAAAAGTTATAACGAATACAATGAGTACGCAGATTTTTGGAAAATATGAATCCGTTATGCGCGTCTTAACACCAGAAATTCGAGCAGCATTTATGGCTGAACCGACTACAATTATGGTTCTAAAAATCATTAATGCGGATTTAACGCCCCAAAAGATGTAAAAAAGTAATAATTTTAATTAAGAAATGAACTCTTTTCAACTTTTTTTTAATAAAAGTCATATCTTTGCATTCCTTTTTGAAAAAGATATAAATCTATAAGATATGCAAACGATAAAAGTAGCTGGAAGCACAAGACCAGCAGTAGGAAAAAAAGCTACTAAAGCTATAAGAAATGAGGGTGGGATTCCATGTGTAATTTATGGTGATGAGCAAAATGTTCATTTCTCAACTACTCACAAGGATGTAAAGAACTTAATTTATACCCCTGATTTCAAGGTCGCAGAAATTGAAGTAGATGGTACAACACACAAATGTATCCTAAAATCAGCTCAATTTCACCCAGTGAAAGAAAATATCCTTCATTTAGACTTTTTAAAGTTAGAAGCAGGAAAGTCTGTTTTATTGGAAGTGCCTGTAAGATTTAAAGGAAGTTCTCCTGGTGTAAAATTAGGTGGTGCTTTACAGCAGTCTTTAAGACGTGTAAAGATTAGAACAACTCCTGAAAAAATGGTAGATGAGTTATATGGTGATATTTCTACACTAGAATTAGGGGATGCTATCAGAGTAAGAGACTTAGAATTACCAGAAGGTATCGTTATAACAAATGCTCCAGCAATTCCAGTTGCAACAGTAGTTGTACCAAGAGCATTAAGAGGTAATGATAGCGGAGAAGAAGGCGGCGGAGAAGAGGGAACAGAAGAAGCAGCAGAATAATACAAGTCTTAACTTGTTTAAAATATATCAAAAAGGGTTTTGGCGTTTGTCAAAGCCCTTTTGTGTTTTTAGGATTAATAACTTGAAATGACAGGTAAAGCGGATAATAAAGCCTTTAAGCTAGAAAAATTATTCTATGACAGACCTGAAGGTCTTTGACGGGAAAGCCTGAAGGCTTTATTACCAATCATAAACATTCGTAAAATAATGCCTTATGACAAATCTAAAAGTTACGGCAATACAAACTAATCTTTTTTGGGAAGATATAGCTGCCAACTTAGAGCAGTTAGAAAAGCAATTTGCTACATTAGTCAATAATACTGATATTATTATCCTTCCAGAAATGTTTTCTACAGGCTTTAGTATGACTCCTGCTAAATTTGCTGAAAAACCTGATGGAAAAACATTAAAGTGGTTAAAAAAGCAAGCACAAAAAACAAATGCTGTTATTACAGGCAGTTATATCGTAAAAGAAGCAGGTAATTATTTTAATCGGCTAATTTGGATGCAGCCTGACGGGGTATTTCAAACCTATAATAAACGACATCTTTTCTCTTTATCTGATGAACCAAAACACTACACAGCAGGACAAGAAAAATTAATTGTTGACTATAAAGGTTGGAAAATTTGTCCCTTAATTTGTTATGATTTACGTTTCCCTATTTGGAGTAGAAATGTAGAAAACTATGATTTACTCATTTATGTTGCCAACTGGCCCGAAAAAAGAGCACATCATTGGCGGTCTTTACTTATGGCAAGAGCTATCGAAAATCAATCTTATACCGTAGGCGTAAATAGAGTTGGCAATGACGGAAATGACTACTATCATTCTGGGGATACTTCCTTGATAGACTTTGCTGGAAATATTTTGCTGCATACAGCACATGCGGAAGGCGTACATACCCTAATTTTGGATTATCAAAAGCAACAAACCTTTAGAAAGCGATTTCAATTTTTAGCCGATAAAGCGAGCTTCGAACTACACTAATGTTAATAACTAGGAGTTATCCACGGAAAAATGTTAGTAACTCTTACTTATCCACATTCAAACTCCTCCTTTAGTGCTTCTATCCAAATACTCCTGATAAGCTTCAGGCGTATCTAAATCGTATATCCCTTCGGGAAAATCAACCACGTCAATCTTACCTTTATACCGTTTTATAATTTTTCTCGCTCCCTCATCCTTATTCAAGTCAAGCAATTTATCAAAGAGCTGACTAGAAAATAAAGCAGGAACCCCCTTAATATCATTATAGGTGGTCGCCACAATATTTGCTTCTGTTTGATGATACCTAGTAATCAAAGCTTGCAATGTTTTACTAGATAAATAAGGTTGGTCACAAACCATTACAATTATGGCAGCAAAATTTTCTGCTTGTTTTAAAAAAAATTCTATGCCTACCTTTAAAGTTGTTCCCATTCCTTGTTGCCAATTTTCATTGATGAGGACATTTACTTTTTCTTGTTTTGAAATATAAGGGCTTATTTTTTTGGCATTGGCTCCTAAGACAACAACGGTTTGCTGATTATCTATTGTCTGCGTAAGTGCAATGGCTCTTTCAATTAAAGTTTGATTATCAATTTTTAATAATTGCTTAGGGGTTCCCATTCGGCGAGAAGCACCCGCTGCTAGAATAATAATACCAATAGGTTTAGATTTTAAAGAAGGTTCTTTTTTCAAGAAAGTAGATTTAAAATTTCTCACTACCGTACACTTTTTACTGAATCACGCACTTGGCAGCCCATCCCTTCGGGTTCAGAAGTTGGCACTTCTTCATGCTTCGTGCGTGAAAAGGGGCTTTGGGGGTGAAGAATTTTGGATTTTTCATTGAAAAATCCAAAATTCTTCACTCCAAACCCTATGTTTTAGTCACCAAAGGCGGTGTTTTCAAAAAGTGTACGGTAGAGAATAAAATTTGAGCAATAAAATTAATTTATTTTTTTTAAAAATTATTGTGACTATTCAGAATAGAGAGCAGAGAATAGAGAAAAGAGACTTAGTAACGACGAAATAATAAGTTGGTCATCTGGACGAGATTATTTTGGTTCT
>CAYMSC010000406.1:0-6013 GCA_964392805.1 uncultured Saprospiraceae bacterium | reverse complement strand
ACTTTCCTTATGTTTTTATTTGCCAAAGGCATTCGCAAAATTGGAACAATTAGCCAACCGCAATTAATGGCAGCAAGATATAACGAATCGGCTGCAAGCTTACTATCCATTTTAATATTGATTTTCATGGTGATTGGTAGTGCAGTGCAAGTGATTGTAATAGGTCGATTCTTTAGCACTTTCTTTTCTATGAGTTATGAGATGGCAGCTATTATTGGAACTTTGATAGTCGTTGCTTATTCTGTTTTTGGAGGTTTTAAAGGTGTGGTCATTACCGATATTCTGCAATTCGTTTTTCTATTAATTGCAGCTATTACGCTATTCCTCTACGCCTATAATGGCGCGGGTGGATTTAGCGGTCTAGCAACAATTGTCGAACAAAAAGAGTTACCCAATTTCTTTGATTTTACCCATGATATTTCCCAAAACATGGCCTACATCATCACCTTTGGTGCAGCATGGATGATACAGGCAAATATTTGGCAGCGAATTTCTGCCACTCGAACACCTGTCGATGCGAAGAAAATGATGGTGATGAGCTTTTTAGCGTTCCTACCACTCTATTTATTGGTCACCTTAACAGGCATGTTAAGTAGAGGATTATATGAAGCAGTCCCTGAAGGCGGAATTGCTGCGGCGATGATTTTTGAACATATGCCAACGGTACTTTCGGCTGTTATTTTTGTAGGTATTTGCTCCGCCATTATGTCCACCATGGATTCGTTAATAAATACAGGTGCATTGGTCTTAACTGTTGATTTATATCAGAAAAAAAATCCAACTACTATCGGTCAAAAAATGGTGAAAATTGGTCGATATGCTACGCTATTCGTGGCACTTTTAAGTTTATTTATTGGTATCAATATAAACTCTATTTTGACTGTTTCTTGGATTGGTTCTGATTTTTTAGCAACGGGTGCTTTTGTACCTTTAGTGATGGGATTTATTTGGAAACGAGGAACTTCGGCTGGGGCTATGGCCTCTATGATTTTTGGGATTCTATTTTCTTCTTTTAATTTATTAGCTGCTTTTGATATTGGAATCACTGTTCCTTGGGAAATTGCCTCTACTCAACAGGCAATGACTGGAATGTTGGTGTCTTTTGTACTTTATATCCTCGTAAGTTTATTAACCACGCCTTCTGAAAAAGGTGTTAATTTTATTGAAAAAGCAGGAATGGTACAAAAAAGTTAAGGTCTTTATAAAATTAAAATTATAGCTCAATGACAGAATGGCAAACCAATCCACCCTTTTGGGAAGAACCCTCAATTTTTAATATCAATCAGGAAATACCACACGTTCCTATTGTGCCTTTTCCTGATGTTGTCAGTTTTTTAGAAAATAAAACTAAAGATTCTCCCTTTTATCAATCGCTGAATGGATCTTGGAAATTTCATTGGGTCAATAAACCTGCCGACCGACCCGTCGATTTTTATAAAACAGATTTTGATACTAGTAATTGGGACGAAATAAACGTACCTGCCCATTGGGAATTAAATGACTATGGTTATCCAATTTATGTCAATGACCGCTATCCTTTTTACAAAAATCCGCCTTTAATTCCACATGACTTTAATCCTGTCGGGTCTTACATCAAAGAATTTGACATACCCGAAGATTGGGAAAATCGAGAAATCTATATTCAATTTGGCGGGGTTAAATCTGCTAGTTATTATTGGATAAATGGAGCATTTCTAGGCTATAATCAAGACTCCAAAACACCTGTTGAATTTAATTTAACCAAATATTTAAAAAGAGGAAAAAATACGATTGCCGTAGAAGTATATCGTTGGTCAGATGGGGCCTACATCGAATGCCAAGATTTTTGGCGCATGAGTGGAATGACAAGGGATGTTTTTTTACGGGCAGCCCCCAAAACATATATCCGAGATTATTTTGTAAATGCAGATTTAGTAGATGATTATGAGAATGGATTGCTTTCAGTAGCTATTGATTTAGCTGAACATTCGGATAGTGGGTCTATAGAATGTATGTTAATAGAAATAAATAATTCAAAAGAAAATACGAGGGCTTATTCTAAAATAAATCGTACGGAAAGAGCTTCCAGAACTCCAAATTCTGGAAGTTCTAAGCATTTCAACCTAAAGTCTACTGCATCCATTCTTTACCAAAAAGAAATTCCTTTTAATAATAAAAAATCCTCCACGCTTCAACTCCAACAAAAAATAAGTCAACCTAAAAAATGGACTGCGGAAACACCCAATTTATACCAATTCGTCCTAATTGTAAAAGATAAAGATGGTAAGACACAAGGCGTAACAGGTTGTAAAATTGGTTTCAGAAAAGTTGAAATCAAAAAAGCACAATTACATATTAACGGCACGCCTATTACCATCAAAGGGGTGAATCGGCATGAACACGATGAAATCAACGGACAAATCGTAACCGAAGAAAGTATGCTGCTAGACATCCAATTGATGAAACAGTATAATTTTAATGCCGTCCGTTGTAGTCATTATCCGAATGCTGCCCGTTGGTACGAACTCTGCGATGAATATGGATTATATGTGGTAGATGAAGCGAATATTGAATCTCATGGAGTGGGCAAGGTCACTTTTGATTATGATAATACTGTCGATTTTATTTCGGATGGAACGGATGGAGATACCTTGGCAAAAAATCCTATTTGGAAAGCAGCTCATTTAGACCGTACCAAACGAATGTTAGAGCGCACCAAAAATCATGCGTCTATCATCATTTGGTCACTAGGCAATGAAGCGGGCAATGGCGAAAATTTGGAAGCTTGTTATCAATGGACAAAAGAAAGAGACCCCTCTCGACTCGTGCAATATGAACAAGCCTTGGAGGAATGGAATACAGATATTGTTTGCCCCATGTATCCAAGCCCAGCACACCTTGAAGGATACGCCAAAAAGAATCCAGCACGTCCACTCATCATGTGTGAATATGCACATGCGATGGGCAATAGTTTGGGTAACTTTATAGATTACTGGGAAGTCATCAATCAATACCCCGTTTTACAAGGTGGGTTTATTTGGGATTGGCATGACCAAGGTTTAGTAAAATATACCGAAGCAGGAGAAAAATATTGGGCATTTGGTGGAGATTATGGTCCAGCAGATGTACCGAGTGATGCCAATTTTTGTTTGAATGGATTGTTGTTTCCGGATAGAACGCCCCACCCACATCTTTGGGAAGTCAAAAAGGTTTATCAAAACATTGGGTTTAAAGCTATTGATATTAGGACTGGCGAAATTGAAATTTTTAATCGGTTTGATTTTATTGGTTTAAATGATTATCGTTTAGAATGGGAAATTATTAATTCAAGTGGTATTGGAGTCTTAAAAAAAGGCAAAATTAACAACCTTAATATTCCTGCAAAATCTTCATTAATTGTCTTTTTAGATTATGACTCAAATAAATGGACATCAGACCATCAATACTTTATAAATTTAAAAATACTCACTAATGAGAATGCTCCTTTAATTCCTTCGAATTTTGAAATTGCTAAAGAGCAATTTGCATTTGACTTAAATAAAAAACAAGAATTACCAATCACATTAGATAATTATTCCATTAATAAAATTAGATATGAAGAAACAGATTATCACTTTAAGTTAATTCACGCTCAAACAGAAGCAATTATTGATAAAAATTCAGGCTTATTAACTTATCTTGATTGTGCAGGATTTGAATTATTAGAATCTCCTCTAGTGCCAAACTTCTGGCGAGCCCCAAATGATAATGATTTTGGTAATAAAATGCCTGAGCGGTGTGGAATCTGGCGATATGCAGGTAAAAATCGAGTCTTAAAATCAGTTAGATTAATACATTCAAACCCAAGTAACTTATTTAAAAATTTAGATACAAGCAGTCCAACAATCACAATTGAATCTCGATTTAAGCTAATTGATATTAATTGTGATTTCCTAATGAATTATACTTTAATTAGTGATGGTACCTTATCTGTGCAATGTAAGTTTTTCACTCCCGTTCCTAATAACTTGCCTGAATTACCCAGAATTGGTTTACAATTCTACCTAAATACTACATTAAAAAACGTTCTTTGGTTTGGTCGTGGTCCTTTCGAAAATTATTCAGACCGAAAAAAATCAGCTCATTTCGGTCATTATGAAACCACTATATCCAAAATGTATGAACCCTATATTTCTCCTCAAGAAAATGGTAACCGAACAGATGTACAAGCAATTACTTTTTTTGAAGAAAATGGTAATGGGTTTCTATTAAAAGGTAGTAATTTTAGCTTTTCAGCCATTCCTTTTAGTCCCGAAGAATTGACTAGAGATAAATGGGGTGCATTGCACACTTATGATTTAAAAGACGAAGGAAAAATTTCGGTTTGTTTAGACCATCAACAAATGGGTTTAGGCGGAATTGATTCTTGGTTATCTATGCCTTTAGAGAAGTATAGGATTAAGCCAAAATATTATGAATTTGAGTTTCTATTTAAGGGGATTTAGGGCCAATTAGATATGGCAGATTTTTGGAAATAATATGGATGATGGTCGTTGGGAGACAACCAGATAGTCGAATCAGGTAATTCATCGGTTTTTGGAAATTTGTCAAATCTGTTAGGGGTTTGCTGATTGTCACCAAGCTGGAGCTTGGCGCTACAGGCTAATTTCCTTCCTCCTCCTCTTCAATATCATAAATCGTTGGGTCTGCTTCCGAACGTTGCACACTCAAATCTTCCATTCTATCCATGAAATCTAAGGCTTCGTTCCAAAAGTCGGTGAATACAGGTCTTAATTGCTCACCAACGACTTTCATCTGCCCAGGAAATTCCTTTGTATAATTATAAGTAAGAGAAGTATCTTTTGTATTTTGATCAATCATATGAGATTTATCGGCAAACCAGACCATTGTGCTATAAACTAAAATTGCTAATGCTCCCAAAACAGCCCCTCCTATAATTTGGTTAATAAAATTAATATTAGCAGATTTTAATAAGCCTTCTAATGCTCTAGCTATTAAGCGTAAGACCACCATCATAATAATAAAAGACAACAAAAATCCAGCAATAAACATCAGTGGATTATCATTCTTGGTCAAGTCTTCTAAGAATTTAGTGAATGCAGGTGCCATTTTAAAGGCAGCTAACAAACCTATGGTAAAAGATACAACTGTAAAAAAGGTCTTAATAATCCCGCGAGAATAGCCTGCCCAAAAACCAAGGGCAGCAACGAGTACGAAGATAATGTCTAATGTCATGATGTATTTTTTATTAATGACGAATGTATCGTAGGAATCGTCACGTCTTCATCGTTTTCTCAAGAAGACTATTCAAATATAGGGACTTCACACCACTTTTTTCGTTAAAATAGACAATGAGGGTGATTTTTTAGACGGATGAATGTCATGTGCTAATTTAGTATCATCAATAAGAACCTTTTAGTTTCCTAATTTATTTTAATCAAAAAAATTAAATATTAAATATAATTATCAAAAAAATGACAAACCAATGGAATTTCTACAAATAAATTCCTAAGAATTCTGTATTTTTGTAAACATGGATAATCAGGAATCAAATATCAAAGTGACCGTCTGCAAAACCCCTCGATGGCAAATGCTTAAAGCACATATTCAAAACTTAAATCCAACTGAATTTAAGGAAAAGATAGTTGCGGAAAATGATGCCGTTTTAATTGATGTGCGCACACCTGAAGAACATGCAATAAACCCTTTACCCAATTCCCTAAATATCAATTATTTGGGAGATGGCTTTTGGGAACAAATAGAAGTATTAGACCCCACTAAAACCTATTTGATTTACTGCCGAACGGGACGCAGAAGCCTCCGTGCCTGCACCTTGATGAAAAATGGTGGTTTCGATAACAATAAAGTTTATAACCTCGATGGTGGCATGGTCGCTTGGGAGGAAGTATTTGGATATTAGGAAGCGAGGTTATGAGGTGAATAAGGTTGATAAGGTTGATAAGGTCATAAGGCTAATGAGGTCGATAAGGCTTGCACCCTATAAACCTCATAAACCCTATAAACCTCATAAACC
>CAYMSC010000405.1:0-6014 GCA_964392805.1 uncultured Saprospiraceae bacterium | reverse complement strand
AAAGATTATTAACTCCTTATCATATTAATGCCCCCATTTTTTTTCCAAAAAAAGACAAATATGGAATCATTCATTACTTAAGGTCTGATAACCTTATAAAAATTATTGAATTGTAATCTCACAATAATAATTGATTATTGCTTCTCCCAAAACTTCCAATTCTTCTTTTCCTTTTCTTTTTTCTTCTCCCAAAATTTCCAATTAAATTTTTCGTCGTCGTCTTTCTTCTTCTTTTTCTTGTTAAAAAGAGGTCGTTTTTGAAAAACATAACGCAAAGAAATCCCCGATTGAGTATACATTTTTCGCTCCCCGCCCACTAAATTAAAGGCAGGTTTAAAATCCCAAGAAATATTCGTTCTACCTAAGTTAAATTCTATTCCTGCAATCGCTGTTATACCAAAAGGATCTTGAAAATTCGTTTCTCCATTGACGGTATTATTCCAACCTTTATGGAGTCCTGCACCTGTATAAAAATTAAAACGTTTACTGATGAGTGGATTGTGCTTTTCTGCTAAAGCAGTAATAATTACCTCATCTCGACTATTACTTGCCGCAGATTGGATGATTAATTCTGCTGTTGCTTTATTATCAAAACGATACTTTCCCGTAATGCCCCAATCTGTTCCCATTCGGATACCTCCAGCGATGTTATAGCCTTGGGCTAAGATGGAAAAAGAACTTAAAAACGCGATGGAAATAATTAAAAGGTGTTTCATATTTTCGTTGATGATATAAAAATTGAATAAGTAATGCGTAAATTTTTCTCAGATTTAAAGCCTTACAAATTATAGATGCTCAATTTGTAGGCCTCCCCCTACTATCGGGAAGCGGACTTATTTTTTATTTTAACGCTAGTAATTTTTAGAATAGTATTTTTAAGACGAGGAGAGTTATTGGAAAAGAACAAGAATTTTAAAGATTAACGAGACTTTAAGAATTGTCATAAAAAAATCCGTTGGGAAGTCAAATCCGTTGGGTTTATTTAATTGCCCAACGGATTTGACTTCCCAACGGATTTAGAGGTAATAATTTACCTAATAAATATCACTTCAATCTTTACGCCATCCCTTTGCCTGCCGCAATCAATTCATCCGTATAATTAATCGCCTGATCTTCTGCTGGAAATAAGAAATTCTGCAATATCGCTCTTCCCATCGGTGTCAATACGGATTCAGGATGAAATTGAACCCCTCGGACATTATATTTTTTGTGACGCATTGCCATAATGGTTCCGTGTACATCTACAGCTGTTATTTGCAAGTCGGCAGGTAAATTCTTTTTCTCTACAATCCAAGAATGGTATCGACCGACTTCTAATCTAATAGGTAATCCTCTAAAAAGTAAGGATTGTCCGTCCACTACTTCCATTGGCGTTGCTACGCCGTGATATACTTTTGCAATATTATGAAGTGTACCACCAAAAGCTTCACCAATGGCTTGATGCCCCAAACAAACACCTAGAATTTCCTTAGTCGGCGCATATCTTTTTATCAACGCAGGCATGATACCTGCATCTTTTGGTAAACCTGGTCCCGGTGATAAAATGATTTTGTCATAAGCATCTACCTCGTCCAAAGAGATAGCATCATTTCTAAAAACATCCACTTTAGCCCCTATTAGTTCTTGTACATATTGGACTAAATTATAAGTGAAAGAGTCATAATTATCTAATACTAGGATTTTCATATTTTTATGGTTTTATTGCTATATTGTTAGCTCATCTATCCAACAACATAACTATCTAACAATTTAACAATTATATCTTCTCTGCCTCTACTAAAGCTCTTTTCAAAGCCCCCAATTTATTATTCACCTCTTGCAATTCACTTTCTGGCACACTATCAATCACGATACCTGCCCCCGCTTGATAATATAAGGTATTGTCTTTGCTCATAAACGAACGAATGACAATCGCCTGCACCATATTTCCATTAAAATCAATTAATCCGATACCTCCACCATAAAAACTACGGTTTTGATTTTCGTATTCATCAATTAGTTCTAAGGCTTTGTATTTAGGCGCACCGGATAAAGTACCCGCAGGGAAAGTGTCTGCAAAAATCTGAATCGGGTTCGTTGTATCTTCTAATTGTCCATCTACTTTAGACACTAGATGAATGACATGGCTATAAAAATGGATTTCTTTTAAACTTTTCACTTCTACTTTATGGCAATGCCGCCCTAAATCATTTCTTGCCAAATCCACTAACATAATATGTTCTGCATTCTCTTTGGGGTCTGCCGCTAAATCCTTTGCCCCTTGAGCATCTTGTTCGTCATTCCCTGTTCTTTTGTAAGTCCCTGCAATGGGATTAACGGTTGCCGTTTTACCGCTAATCAACATCTGCGCTTCTGGTGAAGACCCAAAAATAGTGTAGTCGCCGCAATCAAAATAATACAAATAAGGAGATGGATTAATCGACCTTAAAACTCTATATACTTGAAAATCATCTCCTTTAAATTTTTGTTCAAATTGACGAGACAATACAATTTGGAAAACATCACCAACCTTGCAATGATGCTTGCCTTTACGGACTAATTCTCTAAATTCTTCGTCGGTAATATTACTAGATTCTTCTCCTTTTAATTCAAAATCAAAGGTATTAAACGCTTGATTAAAGATTAATTTTTCCAGCTTGTCCATTTTGCTGGTTTCTGGAAAAATGTTTGGAACGTTTTCTATCAGATACAACTCATTTTTAAAATGATTAAAAGCTATCAAAAATCGATAAAGCGAATAATTAATATCTGGCGTGTCAAATCTTCGCTTATTTTCATCAAACTTTAGCGTGTCAAAGTACTGTACGCCGTCAAAACTTGTATGCCCTAAAAAACCATTAATGGCACCAGCAGCATCGATTTCTTCTACTTCAAATTGATTGACAAAATTTTGAAAAATACTCGGTACATCTGTATAATTGGATAAAACTTCTTCCTCTTTTTCTTCTCCTGGAAGTGTTTTAGTTACTACGCCATTTTTTACCATAAAATTGGCAATGGGCTCTAAACCAATATAAGAAAAACAACTTTCTGCTTGTCCAAAATCATTGTTTTCTAATAAAATGGGTTTATCAAAATGTGCTCTTAGCTTGAGATATAAAGTAATGGGGGTAACCGTATCTGCCAATTGCTTCTTGACGACTGTTTGTAACTGTATTTTTTTTGTGGTTGCTATCATGATTATTTTTTATTCTAACTCTTTCTTTCTAATTTTTTTGCAGATAGAGCTTCCAGAATTTGAAGTTTTGGAAGCTCTAAATAGTATGAAACCTACCTAATTCCTTGCCTCAAAACAGGCATAATTATTTGCTGTTGTTGGATTTAATACATCTTTTTCAAACTCCTTTAAACAAATTGCGGATTGAAAACCAACATTTTTTAATAAACTCAAATGAACACTCGGTTTAATCCTACCGCCTTCATAGTCAAAAGTTGATTCCTCTGGTTTTATAAAATCACCATTTAGTAATACACCCTTTGCTTGTAAAATACTTTTCGTTTTCCGATAAACAAATTCAATGTTTTTTGAACTAAATAAATCGTGCAATGCCCAAGTCGAAACGACTGCTTTGGGCGACTGGCTAACTTTATCCGTCCAGCTTTCTTTGGTCAAATTGGCTTGCGTATAAACGACTCTACCTTCATATTTTACTAAGCGTTTTTTGGCTATTTCCAACATTGCATTAGAAAAATCCAAACCTTCATAACTAATATTTGGTAATCTACTCAATAAATAATCCGCCAAATATCCCGGCCCAATACCCAATTCTAAAACGTGGCAATTTTCCTCTCCTATTTCTCGTATTCGTTGCAAAATAGTTTCAAATAAAGCCAATCTATCTGGAGTAGGCGTAAATCTTTCTGCCCAGCCTTGAGAAAATTCCATATCATGAAATTCATGTAACGCTTCTATTTTCATACTATTTATTTTTTATGGATGAATGAGGGGGTTCTACTCTAATAAAAAAAGCGGCTTGCCGAGTGAAATTCGACAAGCCGCTTTTTTGACATGATTCAAATAAACGAGCGCTATCCTTCACCCTATTTTGGTAAAGAATTTTGCCACCAACCTTTATTTAATAAATTTATCATATCGTTATTTTTATGGTACAAAGATAAGGGCAATTATTTCAAAGATGCAATTATTTTTCTTTCTTTTTTAATTGGCTTCATTTATCAAGCTTTGACAATGCTTCTTTTGACGCTGAAGGACGCTGATTATTATGCCTTTTTTATGTTTTCTCTTGTTTTAAACTAATCATGCGCTAAAACATAATTTTTCGTCAGGCAACATAATAAATCATAACTTCAAACAGCGTCCTTCAGCGTCAAAAAAACTTCATGCAGGTCTCATTTTAGATTTAAAAATGTCAACTACTTTTGTCGTCTTGATAAGCTTGTCAAAATTTTTCTAATTTTTTTATTTAATTTCTTTCATAATGCCTAAAGTCCGTTCAATGTCTTCCTCTACATTATAAACAGAAATCCCCATTCGAGTCACTCCACCTTTCTCCGCCAATCCTAAAACTTCCGTCGATTTGATGGCATAAAAATGACCTGACCAAGTACATACATTATAACTACCTAAATATTTCCCTACTTCATTCGCAGATTTTCCGCTATATAAAAAGGATAAGGTCGGCGCACGTTCTGCAACATCCATCGGTGGTCCATATAATTTTACTTTTTTCATAGCAGCCAAACCGTCCCATAATTGTTGAGCTAAACCTATTTCATGTTGGTGAATTTGCTGCATGGCATTCACTATTTTAGCGCGCTCCGTTTTACCTTTTCCAAAAGATGCTACATATTCAACGGCTGCTTTCACGCCTGCTATTGCGGCATGATTTAAAGTCCCTGTCTCGATGCTATATGGCGCATGCTGATAAGCCGTTCTCAAACGATAAGGTTGTAATCTATCCAGTAAACCAGGTTTGCAATATAATAAACCAACGTGAGGTCCATAAAATTTATAAGCAGAGCATAATAAAAAATCACAGCCAATTGCTTGCACATCTATCGACATATGTGGCGCATAATGCACGGCATCCAATAGCAGCCATGCACCTACGGCATGTGTCAATTTTCGGATTTTTTGCACTTCATTAATCGTCCCAAAAATATTAGCTGCCCAGCCCATTGCCACCAAACGGGTCTTTTCATTAATTTTATTAGCAAAATCTTGATAATCTAGTGTGCCATCCACTTTTAATTTTGCTTCTCTTACTACTACTCCTTGCGCTCGCAAGGCCAACCAAGGCGCTCGATTAGATTCATGGTCCAATTGAGTAATGACAATCTCGTCTCCCGCTTGCAAACTTCCAGAAATCGCTCGACTCAAAGCAAAATTAAGCGTTGTCATATTTTGTCCAAAAGAAATGGTATGTCCGCCTTCTGCCCCTAAAAAAGTAGCCACTTTTGCTCTCGTACTTTCTACGATAACATCTGTTTCTTGGGTCAATACAAAATGACCATGTGCATTGGAATTCGACGTTTTATAGTAGGTTGAAATAGCATCTATTACACTTGTAGGTACTTGCGTTCCTGCTGGACCATCTAAGTAGGTAATGGGCATGTCGTTGTGCTGCCGAGAAAGACTGGGGAATTGATTGCGTATTTTTTGATTCATGTTTTGTGGTGATGAGGTTTATGAGGTAATGAGGTTTATAAGGTTGAAAGGGGAAGAAGCAATAAACATTATATTTTAATCATCAATGATTTCTACCAATCTTAAGTCCAAATCTTTCATTATTTGGTCAATATCATGTTCAAAGTCTTTTGGAATGTTGATTGTTGCTATTCCTCCCATATCTACTTGCCAAAATCCACCTTTCTTAGTTAATTCGTCACCTAAAACTCTGTAATCTGATTCTTTATATTCTGTTGATAGAAAAAATCTTCTTGTAAGAAAATTCGATTTTTTTGTGATTCTTAATAACTCATGGTTTCCTTCTTCATTTATTCTTGTTTCAAATTCAGTTCCCAAAGTTAACCTGCAATTAAACAAATCATTA
>CAYMSC010000404.1:0-6022 GCA_964392805.1 uncultured Saprospiraceae bacterium | reverse complement strand
AAGCTCGTCCAGATGACCAACTTATTATTTCGTCGTTACTAAGTAGTAAGATAAATAAATTTATATTTTTATCGGATTCCTAAAACCCCATACTTCTACCAATAATTTCTTTCATAATTTCATTCGTTCCTCCATAAATTCTTCCAACTCTGGCATCTCTCCACGCCTGTGCTACATTATACTCATTGATATATCCATATCCACCATGTAGTTGCAAGCATTGGTCTAAGATTTTAAATTGTAAATCAGATACCCAATATTTTGCCATTGCTGCTTTTTCCGCAGTCAATTTTTTATCCGTCAATTCTTTGATACAAGTATCCACAAAATTCCTTGCAATCGTCACTTCTGTTTTCATCTCTGCCAGCGTAAACCTAGAATTCTGAAATGAACCAATTTGTTTACCAAATGCCTTTCGGTCTTTACAGTACTGAATCGTTTCTTCTAAAATGGCTTCTGCACTCGCGATACTACCGATGGCAATACTCAATCTTTCTTGTGGTAAATTGTGCATCAAATAATAAAATCCTCGATTCGCTTCCCCTAATACATTTTCAACAGGTACTTTTACATTATCAAAAAATAACTCGGCAGTATCTTGCGCTTTCAAGCCAATTTTGTCTAAATTTTCCCCTCTCGTAAATCCTTCCATTCCTCTTTCTAATAAAAATAAGGAATAACTCTTACTACCAGGGTCTCTATTTGTTTTGACAAAAGTCACAACTACATCTGCGTGAATCCCATTACTGATAAAAGTTTTAGCACCATTTAAGAGGTAATATCCATCCTTTTCTTCTGCAAAAGTTTGAATGCCTTTTAAATCACTACCTGCCGCAGGATCAGTCATACCCAATGCACCAATCAATTCGCCAGTAGCCATTTTTGGTAAAATTCTAGCTTTCTGCTCCTCCGTACAATAGGTATTCAAATAAGGAATCACGATGTCATTTTGAGTGGAAAAACCAATAGATGCCGTATTGGCAAAAGCTAATTCTTCTGTTACTATTGCACTATACCGAAAATCGGCTAATCCTAAACCACCATATTCTTCTGCAATATCAATTCCTAAAATTCCTAAATCGCCTGCTTTTTTCCAAAGTGCTCTGTCTACAATTCCTTCTTTTTCCCATTTTTGATAATGCGGTAAGGCTTCTTGCTTTAAGAAAGTCCTCACAGACTCTCTAAACATCTTATGTTCTTCTGTATATAATTCTTGCATAAAAGTTGATTTTTATTGGTTGAACGTAAATTTTGCCTAAAAGTATAGAATTATCTGGATTTTATTAAAAAAATAAAGTGTTTGAACCAGCATATAGATTGAATGAATCTATTTATCAAAAGAACTAGTGCTTGACCAAATTTAAAATGACGGGTAAAATCGGTAGAAAAGCTTTTTTCGGTAAAAAATCGAAAAAATTGTTGTTAATCTTTGGTTATTCTCTCTTCTATGAATAGAATGGTCTCATCTTTATAAGGGACTGAATAGTAAACTAATTTATAGCTATATAGACAATTTACACAATCATCGCAATCCGATGTGTTCAGAAAAAATTTTAATTATTTCTTAAATTGTGAACTAATACTTGAAAATTGTGGTTTTAATAAATTAGAAGACTAAACTTAGTTTTCAATTTATATTGGATGAATTTAATAGAACAAAAATCCTTATAATCCAAGGAAAATCGCTTAAAATTCGTTAAATTTGCGAATCTTACTTTTAAAGCGAACTTGGGTAGGCAATTTTGGGTCTTGTTTGCCATTAGTTTTTCTCCAAAAGTGGATTTTTTTATAAACTAAAATTGAAATATGGCTAAATCACAGCAATCGTTTAACAAGAAGGAAAAAGAAAAAAAGCGTTTAAAGAAAAGAAAAGAAAAATTAGAACGACGCGAACAACGCAAACTTGAAAAAGCAGAACGAGGAAAAGTAGCATTCGAAGATATGCTAGCATACGTGGATGAAAACGGTAACCTAAGTGATACGCCACCAGACCCATCAAAGAAAAGAGAAATTAAAGCTGAAGATATTTTACTTGGTGCTACACCAATCGACCGCTCCGCTGAAATGGGAGAACGAAGAGGTAAAATCAACTTTTTCAATGAAGAAAAAGGCTATGGTTTTATTGTAGATTCTAAAAGTAAAGCAAGTGTTTTTGTCCACATCAATCAAATTGAAGAGCCAGTAAGACAGGGAATCAAAGTTACCTTTGAAATCGAAATGGGACCTAAAGGTCCAAATGCAGTGAATGTAAAGATTGCAAGATAAATAGCGTTTTTAGTTTTTAAAGCATATAAATAGGCACTTCCATAAATGGGAGTGCCTATTTTTGTTTATATTGAGTCGAACTACACAATTTAGTAATGACTAAAATGAAAAAAATTAAAGTAGCAGAGTTATTTGCTGGTGTTGGCGGCTTTCGATTAGGACTAGAAGGTTGGCAGGGAAAATCAGCTTCTTCCTCCTATAGCCAAGCATTACAATCCAACTATGAAATAATATGGAGTAACCAATGGGAACCTTCCACTAAAAAACAGCATGCTTCTTTAGTTTATGAAAATAGGTGGGGGAAGACTGGACATAGCAACCAAGATATTGCGACGGTAGCCGTAGAGGATATTCCTGACCATGATTTATTAGTTGGTGGTTTTCCTTGCCAAGATTATTCTGTTGCCACTACTTTAAAAAATTCAAAAGGGTTGATTGGAAAAAAAGGTGTTTTATGGTGGTCCATTCATAGAATTCTTACCGAAAAGAAAAACAAACCTAGATTTTTATTGCTTGAAAATGTTGACCGATTATTAATTTCTCCTTCTAAACAAAGAGGTCGTGATTTTGCCATCATTCTACAAAGTTTAAATGAATTGGGTTATGCAGTGGAATGGCGAGTCATTAATGCTGCTGAATATGGTATGCCTCAAAGAAGACGACGGGTCTTTATCTTAGCTTATCATCAACAATCCAATATTTATAAAAATCTTGTTCGACAAAAAGTGATTAATTGGTTAGCGAATCAAGGAACGATAGCACAAGCCTTTCCAATTCAACATTTTAAAGAAGGTAATTTAAAAACATTTCAAATAAAGGGAGACATAGTCCACCTCTCTACTCATTTTAATCCAACGGGTGCTAAAGGACTTTTTTTGAATACAGGGCTAATGATTAACGGAGAAATATCAACTGTAAAAACATTCCCTAATTATGATGGTCCATTTACAAACTTAGGTAGCTTATTACAAAAAAAGGACATCCCACTAGAATACACTATTACTCCTTCCGATTTGGACCGGTGGTATTATTTAAAAGGAGCTAAAAATGAATTGCGTAAAAAAGCAGATGGTTTTGAATATTATTATAAAGAAGGAGCTATGGTTTTTCCAGACTCACTAGATAAACCTTCTAGAACTATCATTACAGGTGAGGGTGGCAAATCACCTTCCCGATTTAAACATGTAATCCAAACACCCGCAGGATTGAGAAGGCTTACCCCTATTGAATTAGAACGCTTGAATATGTTTCCTGACAATCATACCCTATTAGAAAAAATAAGTGCTACCAAACAGGCTTTTTTTATGGGTAATGCTTTGGTAGTTGGTGTAGTGGAACGGTTGGGGCTTACTTTAAAAAGTAGCATAAAAGTTCACTAGAGTCAACGAAAAGATAAGCCCTGCTTTTTAAAAGTCGGGATAGCCTAACTAACTGGTAACATCCATTTTTAGGCATTTGTATATCGCTCTACCAAACGTCTTTTATACAATTTACCATTATCTTTTCGGGGTAGCGCTTTATCAAAATCGAAAGACCGAGGTATCTTAATTCTAGATAGTTTAGCTCGGCAAAAATCATTGAGCTCGGCGGCTAAATCTTCTCCTGCATCTTCCCAATATTTTGGTTGAATAACAGCCTTAATTTCTTGTCCAAATTCTTCATGTGGAATCCCAAAGACTGCAACATCCGCTACTTTTGGATGATTAATAATGCAATTTTCTATTTCTTGAGGGTAGACATTTACGCCTCCTGTGATAATAGTGAAATTCTTACGGTCAGTTAAATATAAATAGCCATCTTTATCTAAAAAACCAATATCGCCAACGGTACTACAATTAGGTCGAGCATAAGATTTTTTGGTTTTTTCTGGTTCATTATGATATTTGAATTGACTTCCACCTTCAAAGTAAACATTACCAATTTCTCCTGTTGGCACTTCTTTTCCATCATCATCTAAAATTAATAATTGTCCAGAAAATGCCTGACCAACCGAACCTTTGTGGCTTAGCCAATCTTGAGAAGTGATTGCCGTCATGCCATTTCCTTCACTTGCACCATAATATTCAAAAATTACTGGTCCCCACCATTCAATCATTTTTTCTTTAATCTCAATAGGGCAAGGTGCGGCGGCGTGTAGTGCCAACATCATTGAACTCACATTATATTTCATTCTAGCAGTTTCTGGTAATTTGAGCATACGAACAAACATGATAGGTACCCACTGACTGTAATTGGTTTTATATTTTTCAATAACGGCTAATGATTTTTCGGCATCAAATTTACCCATAATATAGGAAGTTCCACCAAAAATCATATTTACCATATTATAAGCCAAAGGAGCAGCATGATAAAGAGGAGCTGGAGATAAATATTTTACATGCGGTCCAAATTTGAAGGTCTGTCCTATTGCATTTAAGATAGGTCGAATTGCATGAATATCATCAGAATCTGGTGTAGAATAGACCCCTTTAGGAACACCCGTTGTGCCAGAAGAATAAAGCATGGTCGTACCTTGAATTTCTTTATCAAGCGGAGTTTCTGGTAGGTCTTTAATGGCTGCTTCAAAATCAGCATATCCATCAATAGTATTTCCTACCATAAAGAAGTGATCAATATTATCGACTTTCAAAGCGGAACGTGCAATGCTAGTATATTTAGGCGTAGTAATAAATAGTTTGGCCTCGCAGTTATTTAAAATGTAGGCGACTTCCTCATCCAATAAAGCGGTAGAAATAGGCGTAATGATAATACCAGACCGAAGAGCGCCCCAAATAATTTCAAAAAAACGAACATGATTTTCCATCATCATCGCAACATGTTCATGTCTTTTTAATCCAGCATTGTGAAATAAATGGGCTACTTTATTCGACCGTTTTTCCAAATCCAAATAAGTGACGGTCTCTCCAGTATCGGTCATTATATAGGCAGGAGTATTAGGGGTCGTTTTAGCGAATACACTTGGATGTGGCATTTTGTATGGAATTGATGAATAAAAAATCCAATATACAAAATCCTAATAAATATACAAAAACCAAATTTATAAAACCTTCTCTCTTAAAATCAAAAAATCACTTGCCGACTTTTCGACAAGTGATCAAATTCTGTTTATTGAATTGTTCTAATAGTTAGAACCGTGTTAGCATTCGTACGACTTGGAAGCCGCCGAATGGAAGCATTTTGTATGCTGAACCTCTATAAATCACATATCTATCGCCTCTATATCTAACAAGCTCCCCTCCAACTGGTAATGCATCTATACATAAGCCAATTGGTGCATCTACAGCATAATATCTGCCTAAACGTCTTTGGAAAAAGATACCATCATAAAACCAGTATTGTTGTCCCAAATATCCTAATTGAAGGGACCCAAAACTATTTCTCGACGGAAATCTTGAATAACTTAAATCGTAATACGAAGGTGTATAATGGACGCTTGTCCAAAATCTACGATTCCAGTTATTTATCCCTCTATAATAATTATTACAATAATCATTTCTAGTATTTGCAAGATAACTATAATTTGCTAAATTATTTCGTCTTACTCTGTTATTATTTACTCTCGCCCGACTATTACTTCGATTAACTTGGTTGTTGTTCACTCTCGCTCGGCTATTATTCCGACTAACTTGGTTGTTATTCACTCTCGCTCGGCTATTATTCCGACTAACTTGGTTGTTATTCACCCTCGCTCGACTATTATTCCGACTAACTTGGTTGTTATTCACCCTCGCTCGGCTATTATTTCGACTAACTTGGT
>CAYMSC010000403.1:0-6029 GCA_964392805.1 uncultured Saprospiraceae bacterium | reverse complement strand
ATTTAACTAATCGTCCGACGAGAATCTCCATTTATTTTTATCGCGTTCCTAAGTGATTTTAAACATGAAAAAGATAAGTAATTTTTTAAGCCAAATAAATGAATGGGTCGGTCGTGCAACGGCTTGGCTCACTGGTCTTTTAATGATGCTCGTTTGCTATAATGTAGCAGCCCGTTACCTATTTAATAATTCGGAAGCTTGGCGAACAGAATTAGAATGGCATTTATTTTCCTTAATTTTTTTATTGGGCGCAGGTTACGCACTCAAGCATGATAAGCATGTGCGAGTAGATTTATTTTATGCGAATTTTTCTGAAAAAGGAAAAGCGCTGGTTAATTTTTTGGGTACGCTTATTTTCTTAATTCCTTGGTGTGCAATAATTATTTATGCTTCTTATAAATATGCGTACAATTCATGGCTAATAAATGAAGGGTCGCCTGATAATGGTTTACCAGCAAGATACCTTATAAAATCTGCAATAACCCTTGGAATGAGTTTATTATTATTACAAGCTATTTCTTTATTAATCAATTCTTTATCCACCTTATTAAGTAGTTCTTCAAAGGATTAGTGTTGCTAGAGTACCGTACCGACGAATGAATTCGTCTATACAAAATAGCTGAAAATATAAAAAAATGGAAGTAATAGCAATTCTCCTCTTCGTCTGTATATTTATTTTAATTCTATCAGGTTATCCTGTGGCTTTCACTTTAGGTGGCTTATCTGTTTTATTTGGTTTGGTATTTTTAGGTCCAGCATTTTTCGAATTTTTACCCCTTCAAATAATGGGAAGAATGACAAATGTGGTCTTATTAGCTGTTCCCTTGTTCATTTTCATGGGAATAATGCTAGAAAAATCGGGACTCGCAGAAAGTTTGTTGGAAACAATGGCGATGCTTTTTGGTACCGTAAAAGGAGGACTAGCCATATCAGTGGTCATCGTAGGGGCTTTATTAGCCGCTTCGACGGGTATTGTCGGGGCAACAGTAATTACGATGGGTTTGATAAGTTTGCCAACCATGCTAAAACGAGGCTATAGTACAGAGTTGGCAACAGGAACAATTGCCGCTTCAGGTACTTTAGGTCAAATTATCCCCCCGTCAGTTGTGTTGGTATTATTAGGAAGCGTATTAAATGTATCCGTAGGAGAGTTATTTGCGGCTGCATTAATACCTGGTGTCTTATTAGTTGTTTGCTATATTTTGTATATTATTATTTATGCTTTGATTTATCCAGAAAAAGCACCAAGTATGCCAGCTGAAGAAATCAAAGCGTTCAGAGGAGAAGGATTTGCCTTGCGAGTAATCAAAGCATTTTTCTTGCCGTTAATATTAATTGCAGCCGTCTTAGGGTCTATCCTTTTTGGGATTGCCTCTCCAACAGAAGCATCTGCTATTGGTGCATTGGGCGCAACCGTACTGACGATGATTCAGGGTAAATTCAGTTGGTCGGTATTAAAAGAAGTGATGCAAGAGACGACTCACTTGACGAGTATGGTTTTTCTTATCCTCATTGGGGCGGCTACTTTTGCTTTAGTATTCAAAGGGATGGGTGGAGATGAATATCTGGTCGACCTTATTGAAAGTTCTAATCTTTCGCCAATGGCATTTTTATTTTTAGTAATGGTGGTTGTTTTTATAGCAGGTTTTTTTATAGATTTCATAGAAATCATTTTTATAATCGTTCCTGTCGTTGCACCGATTTTTGTCAACTATGAAATGAATTTGGTGTGGATAGGTATTTTATTAGCCTTAAATTTACAGACCTCCTTTCTATCTCCCCCTTTTGGTTTTTCCCTATTTTATTTGAAAGGTGTTGCGCCCGAAGGTGTTACTACCCAACATTTGTATAGAGGGATTATTCCTTTTGTATTAATTCAATTGGTCTTTTTAATCGCTGTTATTCTATATCCAGAGCTGGTCTTTTTATTAATTGATAATTAAAAAAGAAAATTCCTATTAAAAATAGTATCCACCAAAATCCCTCTTGTTTACGTTGAATAATAGGAGGCAAAGGGTCACAATCAGGGTCGTCACAATCAGCCAAACCATCTCCGTCATCATCCACTGCATTCGTACAATCTTCTGGTAGAGGTAATACTACAATATAAACAGAAGTAGCACTACAAAGACTCCTGACAGGAGGAATTCCATAACAAAATTCATATTGAAAAGAATCAATACCTATAAATCCTGGATTGGGCGTATATTTAGTCAAAAAGGTTAAGGTATCAAGTAACACATTTCCATTATCAGGGTTAGTAATCACCATAATACTAGTCGTATCAATTTCATCCGTTCCTACATCATTAGATAAGACTTCTATATCGGTCATTGTATTAACAAAAATACGAGTAGAATCTGGTTGAGCAGAAATAGGACAACCACCTAATTCTATCTCTAGTACATATTCTTCTCTAGCAAAAAACCAACTATTGATTGTATTTTGGTCTCCAAAATCTCTATTGGTCCAAATATGGCAAGGAATATTACAACCATTAAAAGGGTCTTGAGCAGATTGTACGATACCAGTACCATAGCTGTCTGGAATATTGGTATCATCATAATAAATCTTTTTAGGACTACCATTATCTGGTACAGGTCTAATGGTCGTCACATCAAATCCTGACAACATAAATTCTGCATCAAAAATAGGAAAATGGTAAATACCTTGGGTATAACGAGTCAATAAATCAACATTTTCCACATCACCTTGTGTTCCTACTTTATTACCAAAACCATCTCTACCATCCCAAGGTACACATCGGGTGTAAGGAGGGACTTCCCCTGGTAAAGGTTCTACTTTGAAAGCAATAAGTACATCCGCAGAACCAATATCATAAATAAAATCACCAGAAGCTCTATCTAAATCTACTAATACATCAATCTGACCAGGTTCCGTCATTACAGCCCGAACGCAGGCTGTCCCATTTTCACAAGCTAAAAACCTTGGTTCTATGGAAAATTGTCCCAATGTACCACTTGGATAAACATTAATATCGGGATCATTTAGAAAAATTTGATGTTGGGAGGCGGAAGAACGAATATCATCTAAAGATTTTCGATCTTCAATTACATTATTCGTTTGGGTAGTTCCTACGTCATTAAAAACTACATTAAAAGCAGCAGGTTGAAAACCAGCACCATTAAAATCAACTAAAGTAACTATATTTTGGTCGGTGTAAACATAAAAACTGCCATTAAAAGGTCGGTCAAACCAAGTGAAATCTACATCTGTCCCACAAGAAATAGTAGGTGCAAATAATGCCCAATTCCTAGAAAATATTCGACCATCAATAGCGGCTGGAGTAGGTGTTTTAGTAGCAACTGTAATATCAAACCATTCTATGGCTATCAAGCTATTAGGGTTTTCCGTAGCAATTGCCCTACTAAATTCAACATAATAATCACCCGCAGGTAAACCGCTCGGGTCAAATACAAAAGGATCATAACCTGCCGCTCCTGTAATTGGTTGTGGTCCATTTACGGCTTGTGCATAGGAAGTAATATTAGCTGTGGTATTATTTAAAATCTGCCCATTATTATTGTTCTGAAAAGGATATACAACTCTTCCCGTAGGGTCTTTTATTCTAAAATAACCAGTGATTTCAAAAGATCCGGCACAAGGGTAATGTCCACTAGAAGTTGGTTGACTAAACCCTAAAAAAACTTGTTCATTAGCAGGATTGTCTATATGAAAGTATATCCGTTGGTCATCATTGCCGTTATAAGTGCCAAAGCTGTTGTAATTAGGATCATTTAGTAGCAGCATTATTCTATCAGAACTAGATGGAGCTAATTGTTTTGTTCCCTCCGCAAATAAAGAAAAAGAATAACAAAAAAATAGAAGGGCAAAAAAATAAATTTTGAATGGACTGTGCATAATAATATTAGTTGCTTTGGGTGAAAAGACATCCAATAAAGTAGGATGAATAAACCTAATTGCAACCTTTATTTTTTCTCTCTTATGCTTAATAGAAACCTTCTCTTAGATGACCAATAGAAAATTGATAATTATCGGTCCAACACACTTGAGGTGTTCGACATGTTTTGTTGGCCCTTTATCATTTTTTACTTGATGCTAAGAATTTTGAAAAAATACTAAAATATATTTTTTATGAAAATATAAAAGATTTCATTCTATCTTTAGCACATTTCATTCCATATTATCTTAATCTTTTTATTTATGGATAAGATTAATTCTCAATAAGCATCCTTATTACAAAAAATCGTAATCCATTGGCAATCAATCAATTTGCACACATTGCTGTTTTAAAGCATATCAAAAGGTTTCCTTTTCAAAGCAATTTTCGTTAAAAAACCGTCAACATTCTAAATGCCAGTTTTTTACATTTATGAAAAAATCATAATAATTTTTTCATATTATTATTTTTCATAAAGCTTTTGGCATAGTAATTGCAAAAAATTATAATGTGTAAGTTTTGGTTAAAGAATTGTAAGATTCGTTTTTTCCAGCCCATGAAGAGTCATGGGCTTTTTTTTGCTCCATATTGAAAAAGAGAGAAAATTTACTTTTGTTCCGCCAATATTTGTCTATTCTCCCAAGCATGAATTGAGTCTCGATGCGTAGCGTATATTTTTAAAAAGGAAGGTATCGACCGATTGGGTAATTTACTTGGAGCATTCGCTAATACACAAATGCCTAATTTCTCTTTAGGGTCAATTAATATTTCTCCTCGATAGCCGTTCACAAATCCACCATGATAAATAAAGGTGTCTTGTTCATTCATCAAGATTCGCCAACCTAAACCATAATAAGCTTCATCAACCATTGTCCAATTTCTAAAATATCGATTTCGATTCCTTGTATTAATTCTTGGCTGAAAGATTTCATCTAAGGTCTTTTGACTAATTATATCGGGCCTATTACCTATCAATAATTTTAACCATTCTCCCATATCTGAAATACTAGCATTGACTCCACCAGCAGGAATCGCATTGTAATATTTTTTAGAAATTTTACGATTTCTCCAATTCCCATTTCCACCAGCATGTGGTAATGCCAAATTATCATCGTTCACCAAAGAGTTATAATCGGTAGACGTATTTAGCGTATTTAAAGGTCGAAAAAGTTCTTTTTTAAAAATTTGGGATATGGATTGTTGAGTAACTTCTTCTAAAATTGTCCCAATCAAACTATACGCCGCATTCTGATAAGCATAAACTTCTCCTTCTTTAGAAATAAGTGGAACGGTTTTTAACTGACTTGCTATATTTCGCACATCCAAGCCTGCTTCCACCAAATTGGTATAAGCATGATAGGGCAAACCCGAAGATTGCGACAAAAGATGAATTAGATTAACTCTTTTCGCTTGTGCTTCATCCTTCAACACAAATTCAGGGACATATTCTTGTACTTTATCTGTCCATTTTAACTGTCCTTTTTCTACCAAAATTCCCGCTAAAACAGCAGCAAATCCTTTGGACAAGGAACCAATTCTAAAAACGGTATGAATATCTACGGGATCTGTAGAATGAATGGCTTTAGTGCCATAACCAGAAACATGTAATATTTCTTCTCCTTTTAGAATAACCAATCCCGCACCAGGGGTATTGGTTTCCTCCAAGATGGTTTCAAATTGTTTAATATAATCTTTCGTAAATTCTTGTAAATAAGGATTTTGTGGTTTTTCTTTTTGGATATTTTTTTCTTTTTGGGGAGTGGAACAGCTAAAAAATAAAGGAAATACTAAAATGAAAAGATAGAAGAATTGATTCATGAATTTTTTTATAGTCTGATTGAGTGTATTTT
This sequence comes from uncultured Saprospiraceae bacterium, assembly GCA_964392805.1. Lineage (GTDB taxonomy): Bacteria > Bacteroidota > Bacteroidia > Chitinophagales > Saprospiraceae > JAFMDF01. The sequence continues at coordinate 257 of CAYMSC010000403.1, read as the reverse complement.
GGTTATTAACGTCAATTTTGAAATCGAAGATTCATAAGCGCAGCGCACTAATGATTTAATGATACACTACTGGACATTTTAGAAGTCAGCAGTCAGACCGTCAATTTCATTGACTGTCAGAAGTCAGACAATATAGGTTTAAAATACTAATTGTCAGGTACTTGCATTTTTAAAGTCTGACCTCTGACAGAAAAATGTAGCCCCCATCCCTTCGGGTTCGGAATTATGCCCTCTTAGCCACCCCACCCGTTTCACGG
>CAYMSC010000402.1:0-6033 GCA_964392805.1 uncultured Saprospiraceae bacterium | reverse complement strand
GATTTTGTAAAGGCAAATAATTCTTGAATTTGATTTTTTGTTAGTTGTTTCATTTATAACTATTTACGAATACTTTGGAAAATACCTTCCTATTTCACGGTAAGCATTAATGATAAAAATACATAAACCGGTACAGAATAGAACTTGGAGAAAAACTAAAATAGCCATGCCAAATAAAAACCATTCATTTTCAGGAAAGGCATCTGGATTAGCATTAAGCGAATGAACCATTGATGTTAATCCATTGGGTAATAAATACAACATCGCATTAGCCTCTAAACTTAAAAGTCTCTTATTATTTTTTATCCAATTAAATAGTAATGTACTTGCTGTGATTATCATGACGGCTATAGGCGGAATCAATAAGCCCAGTTTAAATAAGCCTTCTTGAGTTTCTGGCTTTCGCAATAATTCAAATAGAAAAACAATGACCAAAACGGATAAAATAATCTGCGGTAATTTAAAAAACTGCTTCACTAAGGAAAAGGCATATTTATAAGCCTTTCTATTAGCTGCACTCGTTTTTTCTGCCACTATCTTCTCAAATCCCTTTTTACCAATATGGTTGTAAATGTCTAAAATTTTTAATTTGAAGTTCCAAGCACTTGGATAAGTATCCCATTGTTCCTCAATAGAAGTCGCAAAATGGTCTATCATTTCCAATTGCACATCATAATGCTTAACATCTTTTTCCTTTAAAAATTGGGTAATTTGTTCTACCTCTTCTCTATTTAGTTGTTTTTGCATGGTGTTTTAGATTAAAAGATTAAGCAATTTTTGGACGCATTAATTGCTGCATCGTTTGAATAAACTGTTCCATTTCAGACAATTTACTCGCCACTTCTTTTGTACCATCTTCCGTCAAAGAATAATACTTTCGCATTCGATTATTCACTTGCTCAAACTCCACTTTTAGATGTCCATCTCCTTCTAATTTATGCAACGCGGGATATAATGCCCCTTCTGTTATTTGTAATTCTCCCGCAGTTAATGCTTTCACTTTCTGGGTAATTTCGTAGCCATACATTCTTCCATTATCTCCTAAGAGTTTTAGAATAATGGTACTTAAAGAACCACGATATAATTTTTTATTAGACATGATTGGTTGAAATTAAAGCTATATACCTAAAATACTTAGGCAATATACTTAAGAATCTTGGGTATTCCTATTTTATGCTTTAATTTTCAGACAAAGGCAGGTGTTTTTTCGATGAAAGCTTATTCGAATTACTAATGTTTCTTGTAAAGATTTTATAACGCTCAGACCTATTTAGGCCTCAGATAAAGAAGTGATAATTAATCCCTGGTTAAATCCAATCCGTAGTTAAAAAAATAAACCACGGATTGGATTTAACCACGGATTTAGATTGATTATCCACTCTATTATCTTATGCAAACCGTTTAACCTTCAACAACACCTCATAGCCATTTTTACTATAGATATCCAATTCGCCCTTTATCTCTTCCGTTCGCATTTTTAGATTAGATAAGCCTTGTCCAGTCTTATAATTGGCAGCTTTTTCTTTAGCTTGTCCATTGTCCTTGACAGTCAAATAAAATAAATCTCCTTTATTTTTTAAGGTGATATTAGCAACGGATGCCGTAGAATGTTTGGCAATATTATTAATCGTTTCTTTAAAAATTAAGTATAAATTTTGACGAAGTTTCAGGTCCATTTTCTTATTTATTTTGAAGTCCCCGATGTCAAAATTGTATTGTATCCCCAACGGTTGTAAAATCTCTGCCGCATGTTCTTGCATTCGGAGTAATAAATCTTCGAACTTATCTTTTCGAGCATCTACTGACCAAATTACATCACCCATTTTTGACATCGCCGAACGACTTGTTTCCCCTATCTTTTTCAAACGTTCCTTATTCTCCACTTCCTGAGTTAACATTTGTATCAAATCTGTCTGCATAGCAATTCCTGCTAGTAATCCACTCACTTCATCGTGTAAATCGCTGGATAATTTAGTTCGTAGTCGTTCTACTTTTAATTCTTGGTTGGCATGATATTGACTAATTCCAACTAAAAGTAATCCAATAAGACTCAGCATTAGTAGCTGAAACCATCCTTTTTTGTAAAAAACCTCTTGGACCGTAATGGGTATTTTTAATTGATTTTCAGTTTGATTTCCTTTATCATCCACCGCTTTAATATGCATGACATAATCGCCCGCTGGTAATTTACTATATCTGACTTTGGGATTATCTCCTAAAAAATTCCAATCGGTTTCATAGTTTTCTAACCAAGCACTGTATTTGATTTCTTTTGACAAATAATTGGGCATGGTAAAGTGGAATTCAAATTGAGAAACTTTGGGGGATAAAGTAAGTTCCCTCAAATTATTCAAACCTGCTAACTGTACCATTTGGCTATCTGAATCCGAAAAATTTTTAAGTAATTTTGTTATTACTAATTGATTATTTGTATTTCCCTGTAATAAGGTTTTAGCATTAAAACTATTAACGCCGTTCATTCCACCAAAAAAATATTTTTCCTGATAATCCTGATAAAAAGCCATCCTGTTAAATTCATAATGAGACAGGCCATCCTCTGGATAGAAATTATTAAATAGGGTCGTTTCTTTATTAAAAAAAGATAGGCCATTAAAGGTACTTAGCCATAAATTGCCATTTTCATCGGGCATAATGCCGCAAACAGTATTTGACACCAATCCATCTTCATCTTTATAGGACGCTGTGATGATTTCGCTTGTCTTATTCCATCGTACAAAACCCTTTGTTGTCCCCAACCACAAGTCATCTGTAGTCTCCGTTATCGCTACTATTTCTTGGCTTTCGTAACGTTCCTTATCCTTATTTTCTAGAAATATTACTTTGGACTGTTGATTTTTCAAGTCAATTTTCACCAAACCTTCGGTAGTTCCCACCCATAAAATATCCTCGTCAATGCCTGCAATACTTCTTCCTTTCATTCCCAATATAGGATTCAGCCCTTCCCTATCCGTCCAATTATCTAAGGAACGGGTCTTGGTATCATAACGAGTTAAACGGGCATGGTCGCCGATTATATCCTGGATGACAAAATAAAAAAATCGGTCCCCATCATATCGAAAATTAGTAACTAATCCCTCTATTTTAATGGTGGAAGTTTCTTGGGTTTTTAAATCAAATCGGTGCAAATAAGACTCCGTTTCACTATTGGCACTTATACTCCAGATGTAATCTTCCTTCTCTAGATATATACTCCTCCCTCCAAAATATTTTCGATTTTTAGGTTTGTATATATTTTTCAAAGGCAATTCAAAAAGACTGTCTTTCAACGAATTATATTGAAACAACTCGTTCGTTTCTGTACCTATATAGATATTGCCTTGCTTATCTCCTGTGATTCCTCGAACACTTTTTCCCCAATCCCCCTCCTTAAATCGTTTGGCTAAAATAGTTTGAAAAGAAGAAGGTGCTTGATTAATAATACTCAGTCCATTGGCTGCACCAATTAATAATAGTTCCTGAAAATCATGACTATCAATATCATTAATGGACCGATTAATTTCCTTTAAGTATAAATAAGATTCCATCTTACCATCTGGCAATAAACAAATCAAATCATCAATATAGGCGCTCGTTTCATGACGAGAACCTTTAAATAATAAATTCCCTTTTTTATCTTCCCATATTTGGGAAAAATAAGGGGATTCGCCTTTCAAAAGATTTCTTTGAAAAGATTGACTTGCTGAATCATATTCGTAAATGCCTTTTTCATTTTTTATGGCAGTCCTAATAGTCCCTTTTCGGTCTTCGTGTAAGAATAAAGTCTTTACGGTCTCTCCTGTACTGTTAAAATCTGTTTGAACAAAACGTTTAACAAACTGTCCTTGACTATCAAATAGGTGCAAACCATTTTCTAAGCCTATCCAAAAAGAATTGTGGTGGTCTACAAAAAAAGAAACCGTTTTGTCTTTTTCTATTTTTAATAGGTCAGTTTGAAAAACGACTTCAAAGGTATGGTCAGCAGTTAATTTATAAATTATTGATGCGGAGGTAGTCTCAAATAGAAAATAGGTTTGTCCCTTTTTTTTAGTAAAAATAGCTTTTGGTTTACTCTGAAATTCTTTAAAATCGGGAATCCATCGCTGATAAGTATCGAGGTTGAACAACTCAAAGAACAATTCCTTTTGTCCATGAACAATTGCCAATTCACCTGATTGATTTTTAGTAACATCTATAACAAATTCATCCCCTTCGATAGCTCTTGAATAGTGGAAATTATCGAAAGGCATAAATTCGTAGCCATCAAATCGTACTAGTCCATTTTCTGTGGTTAACCAAATTAAGCCTGTCGTATCTTGAAAAACATCAAACACTATATGAGCTGGTAAGCCTTTTCTATGATTGAAATGTTTTGCCTGGTAAGTTGCGGATTGCCCGAATAGCGACGTAGCTATTGACAGCAATGAGCATAGTAATACTAAATAGCGTGTTTTAGCATCTATCGTCCTAATCATAGTATTTAGTCATTTTTTGAGGTATAATATTGTTGCCTGTTCAATTAGTGTTCATTTAAATCCGACTTTAGGGAAAGTGAAAATAGTATTTTTTCAAAAGAATTCTCAACAACTAGTCCAAAACCGAACAATTATCGTCCATTTTCGGACAGAAAAAACACTTCTAATTTAATTTTTTTCATTTAAAATATTGAATATCAACGCTTTATAAATTTGGCATTTCTATTGAATTCTTTTTAAGAAAGTACAGAACTAAGAGACGACGAAAAAATAAGTTCCGCATTTTTCAAATGGATTTTTTTGTAATGGGTTGAAAACCTATGATAAAAACATTCAATTGAAAAATCAAATGCGGAAGTTATTTTTTCGTTATTACTAAATAAGTTTTCTTCAGGCAGGAAATGGATTCCTAAATTAAAAACTATGCTCGTTAAAAATTGTCAAATAGCATTTAGAAATCTCCTTCGAGATAAATTTTATACTATCATCAACTTAGCAGGCTTGACTATTGGCATGGCAGCCGCTCTTTCGTTGTTTATTTGGGTAAATAATGAATATTCTTATGATAATTTTCATTCAAATGGAGATAGACTTTATCGCATCAATCGACTTAGCTCCTTTGGCGGAGAAAGGAGTTATGGTACGAGAACAGCCCTACCACTTTCAGATGCAGCCAAGGGCACGATACCTGAAATTGAGCATATTTCTACGGTTGCAGGGGTTTGGGGAAATTTTAAAATAGATGACTTAATCGTCCAATCTAACTATACTAAAATGGTAGAACCTTCCTACCTAAAAATGTTTGACTTTACTTTTTTGCAAGGAAATCCAGCCACTGCCCTAAACAATCCTAATAGTATCATTCTCACTGAAACTTTAGCTAATCAATTATTTGGAGAGACCGATGTTTTAGGGAAAATCATCGAATTATCAGAGAAACTGGAATTGTCCGTTACTGGAGTTATTAAAGATTTTCCTAAAAATTCTTATATGAAATTAAGTAGTATGATTCCACTTAAAGGGAATATTGAAAAATTGCGGAATGAAGGTAGTATGATATGGGGGTCGAATAATTACGAAACCTATGCACTACTTAAACCAGTTGTAGACCTTACCTCCATCGAAAATAAATTAACAGCATTAATTCCTGCGAAGCTACAAACCGAAATGGAAGAACCTGCTTCCTATAAATTGCAATTAGTCAAAGATATTTATTTAGGATCAAATGAAAATAACGTCGCAAGTCGTGCGGATGAAAAAATGATACGATTGTTTTCTATTATTGGGTTACTTATTTTACTCATCGCTTGTATCAATTATGTCAATTTAACGACTGCTAGAGCTGCTCATCGTGCAAAATCTATTGGGGTTCAAAAAATAATCGGTGCTTCTAAGGGGCAATTATTTCAAAAACATATGGTTGAAGCTGGTTGTGTAGTTATAGTAGCTGGGATTTTGAGTATTGCGTTGGCAGATTTCTGTCTGCCATTTTTTGAAAATTTAACTGGAAAGGAATTTCCACAAGGAGTGATTTTGTCTGCTCAATCATTACCTGTTTTAA
>CAYMSC010000401.1:0-6050 GCA_964392805.1 uncultured Saprospiraceae bacterium | reverse complement strand
GTAAAGATAGCCTTCCGCCCTATATCTCTCAAAGATACTCCCGAAAGCTTTCTCGATAACTTCTCACCGCAACCACTGCTCGAACCACCCTTCCAAACGCTCATACATATCCACTCGATTCTGCGGATTCTTAAACCCATGCGGTTCATTAGGATAAGATTTATGTTCAAAAACCTTGTTGTGTTCCGTCAAAATTTTAACGGCTAATTCATATTGTCTAAAAGGCGCACGCACATCCGCTTCCCCGTGCATGAGTAATAAAGGGGTTTTGACATTGGCTACTCTGGATAAGGCATTACTGACGGCATAAATTTCCGGTTTTTCTTCGGGCGAACCACTATGTCCCGTTTTGGTAAATATTTTTCCGATGCGGTCGGCATTGGTATAGGCATCTCCAAAATCATAAATGCCCGCCATTGGGACAGCAGCATCAAAAGCATCAGGTACTCTCGTAATCGCTGCCATAGAGGTAATGCCCCCATAACTATAGCCATAAATCCCGACCTTTCCATTCGACCACGGCTGGGCTCGTATAAAATCGGAAGCGGCGGCGGCATCTTTCGCTTGCCCATTGCCCCAATCATTGATACTTAAATTTTGAAAAGGGCGACCAAAACCAGAGCCACCTCTATAATTGACGGCAATCACGACATAGCCTTTCTGTGCCATATATTGTTCGATGGGGCTAAAGGTTTTGTAATAGGTATTGGTGCCACCACCATGCACATGCACTAAAGAAGGATAGTTTTTTGCAGGGTCAAAATTAGGAGGATAATAGACAAAACCTTGAATATACAAGCCATCCCAACTACGATAACTGATTTCTTCTGGTGCTTTTATCCCTTGCCATTTAGTTGAAAAATTAGAAAGTTGTTGGGGAGAACCACCAATAGCCTGCATATAATCTACCTCTCTCCCACGAGTGGACGTTGCCCGAACAAAGACAAAGGCAGAAACATCTGCATTGGCATGATATTTACGGAAAGTACCACCCATATTGGTCATTCTTGTGGCAACGCCTCCTTTCGCTGGCACTCGCCATAATTCCACTTCAGAGCGTTCTTGGTAAGGAAAAAATAACTCGCTTCCATCTTTAGACCAAGTGACGGTATGGTTGAATAATAAATCGGTGGCATGCACTTGCATATTTAATTTTTGGTCTACGCCTTTTACAGGGTCAATCAAATAGATGTATTGCAAATCTTCGTACCAATATTCGTCTTTGGCATTAGCGAATAAGGCAATCTGTTTGCCATCGGGCGACCAAACAGGCTTAGACATTGCCATTAAATTTTTAGATACTTGTCGTTCTTTCCCCGTCGTAATATCCACCACCCAAATATCATCTTCCCAATAATCTCCTTTAAAAGAATAATAAGCGATTTGTTTGCTATCAGGCGACCAAGCAGGGGCAAATCGGAAGTCATCTGCCGCCATTGCATTTTTGGTGACTTGTTGCAAATCCCCCGAACCGTCCGCCTTGACTGTCCAAATATCTTGATAGCCCGAACGACCACTATAAAAGGCAACGTGCTTACCATCAGGAGAAGGTTGTGGTGCTCGTTCTCCTGCTTTATCCTCCGTTAATCGTTTAGGCTTGGTATGACCTACTTCAATGGTCCAAAGGTCGCCTTGGCTCGAAAATACAATTTTATGACCATCGGCAAACCAAGCGGGCGCGCCTCCTGTTATCCAAAATTGAGGGGCTTCTGCACTCCCTATTTTTTTTAGAAATATACCACTTTGGGTAGAAGTTCTAGCGGTAATGGCGACCATACTACCATCAGGGGATAAGATGGCTTGCCCAGCACCATAGTTTTTGGTAAAAATGTTTTGCCAAGTTAGGGGTAGGACTTCTTGGGCACTTGCTGTAATTCCTATTAAAAGGATATAAACGAGGAGTTGGATGGATTTTGAAGACATAGTTTTCTTTTTAGAATAGAGAATAGAGACCATTTCATTATGAGAATAGAGACAGTGCGCTATTTTTTTGAAATGCTTTTGTTTTGTCAAATTTAAAATAAAGAGTATACAAAATCTTAGCATCTTTGTTTTTTGACGCTGAAAACGCTGACTATTATGACTTTTTATGTTTTTTCATTAATTAATATAGCCTACCATTTCGTAAGAAAACATAATAAATCATAACTTCAAACAGCGTCTCGCTGCGTCAAAATAAAAGATACATTCGCGATTATTTAACTATCATTGAATTTAATTTTTGATAGCAAATTAGCTAGTAAATCTATCTTCTTTTATTCCATAATAACGATTCCTATCTCTACTCTCTCAATGAAATGGTCTCTACTCTCTACTCTTTACCTCAAAATAAGGCTTCCAAGCACTTTCATCAGGTGGTTTATTCGCAAGGCTAAAAATCACATAACACAAGACACTAACCACAAAACCAGGCAGTACAGGATAAATCAAAGGATTGCCAAAAGCTTTCCATAAACCTGTGACCAACACGCCACCAATCATGGAAGCAATAGCTCCTTGTTTGGTCGCTCGTTTCCACAAAACCCCACCAACCACCGGCGTAAAAAATCCTGCTGCCATAATAGCGGTAAATAAAATGACAATAAATTGGACCAATTCGCCCTCTGCAAAACCACTAATGATAGAAATGAGTGGAACAATGCCAACAACTAAAATGCCCAATCGGGCGACGACTAAACGACGTGCTTTAGAAGCTTTTTTATTAATTAAATTTAGATAAATATCTTCGGATAAGGCAGACCCTGCTACTAATAATAGCGAATCGACGGTGGACATCATCGCAGAGGTTATAGCCGCTAGCATAATTGTCCCTACAAAAGTGGGCAATAAGGCTTTGGCAATTAAGGGCATGGCTAAATCTCCCGTCGGTAGGTTGGGAAATAAGACCATGGAGACCAAAGCCAAAATAAAGACCAATAAATTAATGCCTGTTACAACCACAATGGCTAATAAAATACCCCGTCGAATGGTTTTCATATCTTTCATAGCATATAGGCGAATTACCTTTTCTGGTGTAGCTACAGACCCTAAGAAAAATGCCAAACTTAAAGTGATTAATAGGACAGTTGGGAAACCATTCCAATCAAAAGCTAAGGGTTTAATTAATTCGACTTGTGCAATTAAACTGGATAAGCTTTCAAAGTGCATTAAGGCAAGCGGTACAGAAACCAGCGTTCCCACTATCATAATGATCATCTGTAAAAAATCGGTATAAACGACCGCTAACATTCCCCCTACTAAAGTATAGATGAGAAGAATAATGGTAAAAATAACCATACCTGTTAAGGGGGTTAATCCAAAGACGACATTGGCAACCAATCCACCTGCAACAATTTGGGCTTGAATATAGACAACGGTGGCAATTAAAATAATAAATCCGCCAATGCCTCTAGCGGTTTTACTTTGATAACGACGTTCCAAATAGGCAGGTAGGGTTAATTCCTTGACAGCGGTAAATCGTGGGGCTAAGACCGCTACCATAAACCAATAGGCCAATGGAATCGTAATCAAGACCCAACCAAAAGACCAACCTACTGAGTAAATAACCCCAATTGTACCAATAAAAGTACCTGCGCTGGTATGCGTTGCCGCCATGGTGGCACCACCGATGCCCCAACCTAATTTACTGCCAGCTATCCAATAATCTTCTTCAGATTTTGTCCACTTTAAGCTTAACCAGCCAATCAAAAAAATCAGCAAGAAGTATCCTATGAATATGACAAATTGAAGATTAATCATTATTTTTATTTTCCTTACGTTCTACCCAATACATCCAAAGGATATAGCCTAGCACAATCAGTCCTAGTATTAAAAATAAGCCCCAAAAGATAAATCTATCCATACCTTAATTGGTTTCTTTTTGTCCAAATAATAATCCCTATCCCTACAAAAATGAATGCGACGAACCAATCTACCATTGCTGCAAACTGCATTCCCGTAGCCTCTTTAGGCAGCAATTCTAGTCTAAATAAAGAAGGTAAGGCAGGCACTTCTAAAGTGATTAATTGTTCCTTTTGTGTTTCGCTTTGCACCATGTCTACTTTAGGAAAATGTACCACAAAATTTTGATTTTTGGGCAATTTTAAATTCGCCTTAAAAAAATCATTATCGGAATTAGCGGCTGGTAAGTTAGTAAAGAATAAGGGTAAATAAAAATGTGCCTTTTCGGCAATAATGGTATAACGTATATCCAGTGTCTTGAATGTTTGTTGGGTGGAAGTAATATTGACTACGTTCAAACCCTCTGCTTTCGATTGCTCAAAATTTAGTGATTTTCCTGCTGCCGATATTTCTTTTAATGTTAGGTTAGTGCCTGCAAATTCTAAGGCGCTTAAAGTTATTTTTTGCACAGAATCGGGTACATTCAATGTTAATTGTTGCTCTACCTCTATGCTAGTATCGTTGATGACTATATCCACCGCAGCACCCGTAAGTTCGCTTTGGGCGATACTTATGACAGACAAAAAACAGCTTAATAGGCCCATAAAATATTTCATATACTATCAAATGATAAGAGAAAAAGAAAAAATAACCTAAAGGAAAAATCCGTGTACATCTGTTGTATCTGTTCAATCCGTAGTCCTATCCTAGCCTAAACAATATCCAAACTAGAAACTAAACCCAAACTTCTTTCAATAGCCTCAAAGTATTCCCCCCCATTATCTTAGCAATATCCTTTTCGGAATAATCGTGTTTCACCAACCAACGAACGATATTATAAGACCCTTCCGTTGGATTTTCTATACCATCCACAAACTCAACTGGGTCGTATTCCAAACCTGGTTTTCCGACTCCTTTTGACGCTTTTAAGGACAGAGCAGCGGAATAGGCTTTGTGTAAGCCTGCATGGTCGCCATAAAGGGTATCTGGACCAAGGGTTACATGGTCAATACCAACCAAATTTTTGACATATTCAAAATGCTCCATTACAGCATCTAGATTGTGTTTTTGTCTATGGTTGGGTGTTAAAGTGGTATGGGGCGCAGCCTCAATTCCAATAACGCCACCTTTATCCGCGCATGTTTTAAAGACTTCATCTGGTGCCATTCTATTGGTATCCCAAAGAGCTTTTGCTCCGATATGGCTCACGATGATTGGTTTTTTACTATGTTCAATGGTATCTAAGGCAGTTTGGTCGCCACAATGCGAAACGTCAATCAATAAACCTAGTTTATTCATTCGTTCCACTGCTCGTTTGCCAAATTGGGTCAGACCGCCATCTCTGGTTTCTTTTAATCCTGAACCTAAAGCATTTGATTCACTATAAGTAATGCCAATAGATCGTAAACCAAAACCATATAATAAATCCAATCGGTCCAACTCATTTTCAATCATCATCGCTCCTTCCATCACTGCTACCCAAGCTACTTTTCCTTCTCTATGCGCCCGATAAATATCATCGACCGTTTTGCAATGAATGACAAAATCCTGATGGGCTATATCACAAAGGCGCATGCCCAAATCGTGGGTTACTTCGCTCCATTTCCAACCGCCTTTAGAATGAATTTGGCAAACACCATTCATTAAATTGTCAAATATACAATCCCAATGTCCTTTGGCTAATCCATTAAAACCCGTTGCCATTCGGCCTTCTTTAATATAGGCGGGTGTTTGCATAATGTCTTTGGGAAAAACGCCTAAATGTTCATGAACACTAATTAGCACATGGTCTCTTAGGATTTTTTCTACTAATCTTTCCTGTTCTGCGTTTAAAGGTACTTTAGTAGAATTTACTCTACCTACTTGTTTAGCTAGTTCAAAAGATTTGTAATCCTTGTCTTTTTCAAGGTATTGAAAGGATTGGTAGCCCTTATAATTTTTGGTTAAACTCATGTTTTGTTTTTGAACGATGAACGATGAACGATGAATTCGTAAAACACAATTTTTTTACTATATCACACAGATATTCGTCTTTTAATCGACGCTATATATAGCCCACAATTCATCGTTTGGTGAAGATATTATAATCTATGATAATTTTTAAATTTATTGCTTGTTTAGTAACGGCAAAACAATAACTTGAACATCTAGGACGGCTTCTTTTGATCCTA